>JAXJUF010000071.1:0-7074 GCA_036309185.1 Acutalibacteraceae bacterium | reverse complement strand
ATTTACACAAATACAATATGGTAAAGATGTAAACACCTATCTTCCTTGGTCAGAACAGATACCTGAATATTGTAAGTCGAAAAAGCCTCAGCAGAAGTAATGTGCTGAGGCTTTTATGCGTGCTTGAGTTGACGCTTACTAATTATCTCTATAAAGATAACAGCAAGCAGAATTCTGAATAGAAAAAAGATCTATATCAAATAATCAACGGCAAGGAATTTTCTCCCTGCCGTTGTGCTGTTATATCGACTTTTAATGTACATCTTTGCAAATTGGAATTGGTCATTTGATTTTTTTACCACAGCAAAGACCATATTTCTCAAAGCATTGGTTTATCTTACCACAGTGTGGACAGCAAGTAGTTTTTAGGTAAATTAAACTACAGAAAAAGATTACAATAGAACAAACCCAACATACACCCAAACATTATTCTCAAACTCATCGTCGTAAATCATCATGGCACCAATACCCCAAGCAATGACAAAGACAATAATAGATATTGCGGCTAACCATTTTGCAATCTTTTTTATATAAACAGACTCATTTCTCAAATTTAAGTTTGTTTTACTAATTAAATATTATGCTTTGTAATCCAGGTATGAAACTCTTTAACCACAGGCTCTAAATCTTTGCCCATTTGCGTTAAAGAATATTCAACCTTTGGTGGGATTTGCTGATATTCTTTACGATTAACTAAACCGTCTTTTTCAAGCTCCTTTAATTGTGCAGTTAACATTTTATGTGTAATAGGCGAGAGTATTCGTTTTAACTCTCCATATCTTAATACTTCATTAAATGCTAACACATATATTATTCGTAATTTCCACTTGCCACCAATCATATTAACAACCTTTTCAAACTTCTCATATCCAACTTCTTTAAGATAGCAGACCTCTTTTTCCATCTTCTACACTCTCCTTTTGGATAGTATCTTACAAAAAAGTACATACTTTCTATTTAGAGTATATCATGATAAAATTTGATAGTAAATGATATTTATGAAATTGAGGAAAGAAATTATGAAAATAATAATCATAAATGGAAGTCATAGAAAAAATGGTTCTACTGCATTGATATTAAATGGACTATCTGAAGAATTAAAAAAGCGTGATGATGTTGATGTGCAGATTGTTAATGTAGCTGATTTATCATTAAATTATTGTATAGGGGGCAGTAAATGCTACAAAACAGGAAAATGCATACATAAAGATGATTTAGAAGCTTTATCGGCTACTATATCTACTGCTGACGGAATTATTTTTGGTTCTCCAACTTATGCAAGCAATGTATCGGCACAGATGAAGACAATTATAGACAGAGGACATTTTGTAATGGAGCAGTTGCTTTCTGGTAAATATGTAGTAAATATTGCCACCTACGAAAATTATGGTGGAACAGATACTGCTAAAATACTGAACAAGCTTACTTCATATTCGGGTGCTAAAATTCCCAGAGCTTTAGTATATAGAAAGAGCTATATTAATAATTCTGATAAAAAAGAAAAATTGAATAAGCATATACAAAAAACAGCCAATAAGCTATATCGAGATATTAAAACAAAGCACAGGTATACATTCCAAAGCATAAAGCACCTTATAATATTTAACATAGGAATCAAACCGTTTGTTATTAAAAACAAAACGGAGTATTCAGGTGTATTAAATTATTGGAAGAGTAAAAATATAATTTAGGAAAAGAGCTTGTAAACTACCATTCTATCAGAGATTTATGCAGATGATGTTAGTCCCAAAAGCTTATCCTGTGTTTACAGCTTAAAATTTGTAGATCAGAGCAAATATTTTTGTTCCGTTACTCAAAGTATGTTATTTACAGGTATTTTAAGCAATAGACAAAATATAGAGCGAATGCTATAATATAAAAAATAATCTCATCGCAGGTAGGGTTTGAAAAATATGAGTATCTATAAGTCAGATGCAGGTAAAGAAGCAATATTGTCTTTATACGATAAGCAACTAGAACGATTGGATAGGGAGTATAAGGATTTATATATAAAAACCACATTCGGTAAAACACACCTTATAGAAACAGGCAATATGTCAGGTGTACCTTTACTGGTTTTTCATGGTGGTAATGCCACTACAGCGTATAATCTGCTGTTTTGCGATTTCTTAATGAATGATTTCCATATATTCGCCGTTGATACAATTGGACATCCCGGTAAAAGTGATGAAACAAGTCTGTCTCCTAATAACTACGATTACGGAAAATGGACATCAGAAGTAATAGAAGGGTTAGGTTATGAAAAGATTTCTTGTTTTGGTGGTTCTTTTGGAGCAGGAATAATTGCCAAAACAATGTGTGTTGACCCTAAAAAGGTAAATCGGGCTGTACTTTATGTGCCATCTGGTATTAAAAATGCACCTGCTATCAACAGTATGAGTATGATGTTTCCTATGATTATGTATTGGCTTACTCATAAAGACAAATGGCTGAAAAAGTGTATGCTTCCAATGGCTGTTACAGAAGATAATATAACGCAAGATATTTATGAAACAGCAAAGTTAAGTATAAATTACTCAAAGGTAAAAACAGGTATGCCAAGCAATGTTTCAGCTAAATATATGAACAAATGTAAAGCTCCTACACTAGTGATGGCTGCTGAAAAAGATTGTCTGTTTCCAGCTAAAGGTGTTATACCAAGAGCAGAACATATAATAGAAAATTGCACAACCTATCTGCTGGAAGGCAGAGGACACATGAGTAGCCTGACAGAAGCTGAAAAGCAGATGATAGTAGATTTTCTGAATTAAGCTACTGATAAACATATTATATCTAACTAACAATAAATTTTATTCATTGGCAACAGAGATGACTTCTTTGTTGTCATTTTTATTTTTACAGTGGTCTTCTCAAAAACGGTCAACGGATATATAATACAAATGTGTTGACCGTTATGTACAATAAGGAGAATTATAATGAACAATAAATTTTTCACACTTCCAATAGAAAAACAGCGTAGAATTATAAACGCTGCGTATAAAGTGTTTTCGGAAAACAGCTATAAAAAGGCCCCTATGTCTGAAATTGCAGAGGAGGGTAATATTTCGAAGTCCTTACTTTTTCATTACTTTACAAATAAAAAGGATTTATATATGTACCTATGGGACAACGCTTGTGAGATAACAACGCAGGCTATCAGAGAATACAAAACATTGGATACAGATGATTTTTTTGAAATGCTGAGAAGAACTTTACTGTCCAAATGTTCGGTTATGCGTGATTATCCGTATATGTATGCTTTTTCTCTCAGAGCGTATTACGAAACAGCTCCCGAAATAAAAGACTCCATACAAGAAAATTTCAATGTTGCCAGTAAAGAAAGCGAAATGCTGGTTATTGAGAAAATCGATAAATCAAAGCTCAGAAAAGATATTGATATAAAAACAATGTATACAGAAATCCTTTATGCTGTAGATGGATATATGCTACAGAAGTATCGTATGAATCGTATTATCCCCGATGAAATCGAAAGAGAAACAGGTGCTTTAATCAATTTCTGGGAAAAAGTATATACACAGCAATAAACAATACAAATGTAAAAGTTGAAGGAGAAAAATCTTATGGAACATAAAAAAATAAGCGGTGTTGGTGGAGAGGTGCATTATTGGATTTCCAGACCGAAATCTACACCAAAAGGTGCAATAGTTTTTACTCATGGTTTAACTGCAAATCACACAATGTACGAAAAGCAGGTTGAGTATTTTAAGGACGAATATATTGTAATAACATGGGATGTGCCTATGCACGGCTTATCTATGCCTTATGAGCATTTTTCTTATGAGAACACTGCAAGAGATTTAAACGCTATACTAATTCAGGAAGCTATAGATAAAGTCAGTCTTGCTGGTATGTCAATGGGAGGCTATCCGTCACAGATGTTTGCTCATTTATACCCAGAACAGGCACAGTGCATAATTGGTATTGATACAACACCATTTGGTACGGAATATTATTCTAAATCGGATTTATTCTGGCTTTCTAAGGTTAAACCAATGGCGAAGTTGTTTACAGATAGGTTGTTTCGAGAAAGTATAGCAAAATCTATATCTGTAACTGATTATTCATACCAAAAAATGAAAGAGATATTAGTTCCGTTTTCTAAAGAACAGATTATAGAGCAAATGGATATTGCCTATGGAAAGTTTGCAGAAGAAAACAGAGATCTTAATTTGAAATGCCCGATTCTTATTTTGCTTGGTGACAAGGACAAAACAGGAAAAGTAAAGCAGTATTCCAAAGCATGGGCAGAAAAAACAGGCTACCCATTACATATTATCAAAAACGCTTCACATTTCTCTAACGGAGATAACCCACAGCAGGTTAATAGCAAAATAGAGCAGTTCATTAAACAAACCATTACAAATTAATATTGAAAGCTAATTTGGAAAAATAGATTGAAATTAACATAATAGGAGAACGACAAGAAGAGCTGAAATAAAAACAAACATTAAAAATTCAACTATTCTATATGTGCTGTTTTATTTGTATTTGCGAAATATTTTATAATCGTTTATAATTTAAAATATAATACTACATTAAATTTGAATAAGACAATGCTTCTAAAGAAGTGTTTTTGATATTTTGAATGAAGTGAAATATCAAAAATATTCCAATAAACTTGTAAGTAAAGGGAGGTAGCATGATTGATAAAGATTCTTATAGCAGATGACGAAAATGACTTGAGAAAGTTACTGTATGATCAGTTGACAGAAGCAGGATATTCTGTTGTAGAGGCTTCTGATGGTAAAAAAGCGTACGAGGTGTTTGAAAGTGAAAAGCCAGATATGGCAATCATTGATATTATGATGCCTTTTATGGATGGATTGTCGTTACTTAGCAAAATTCGTGAAAGCTCTGATATGCCTGTTATATTACTTACAGCCAGAGGTGACGAAATTGACAAGGTAAGTGGACTCAGATTAGGTGCAGATGATTATATTGTAAAGCCTTGGGGTATGAACGAGCTTTTAGCAAGAATAGAGGTTCAGAAGCGTCATCTTAATATTGAAAGCAATAAACAAACTGCAATTATAGCTGGAAATCTATATATGGATTTTACAAATGGCGTTATAAAGAACAATGGCAAAATAGTTAATCTTAACGCAAAGGAATATTTAATGCTTGAGTTCTTTGCTAAAAATATGGGTAAGGTTTTAACCAAAAAGCAGATATATCAGGAAGTATGGCAAGATGAATATATGTATGACGATAATACAATAATGGTGCAGATTTCACACCTGCGAGCAAAGATAAATGATGACGAGCATAAGCATATTGAAACATTAATTGGTATAGGGTACAGATTCAGGTGAATAATATGAAAAGAAAAGTTAGCAATTTAACCACCCGAACCTATTTACGACGTAAGTTTGTGCATATTATTCTGGCAACATTAGGCTTTGTGTTACTACCAATTATATTATTGGCTATTGTGCAGTGGGGTAGTAGCAAAACAAATACAGAATACATACCAGCTAAAGATAGATTACAAACCATATACAGTGATATCCAGATTGACGATATCGTTGATAATGGTGGTGGAGCTATGGTTGTAAATAATCAATTTGAGGTTATTCAACTAGGAGGAAAGCCAGTTTGTAATAAGAAAGCTTTTACAGAAAAGGAATGGACGGAATTTTTAGTAAGTGCTGGTAATAATTCAAAATATCAATATGATATAGCATATAATGAGCTAGAAGAATATTGGTTAGTGCTGAGAACTACTAAACCTATTACATTATCTATCTTTTTTACTTTGAATCCAGAAGCAGTTAATTACAAATCAACAGTAATTATATTTTTTATGATTTGTTCTGTGTATTTGGTTGCACTTGGTGGGTTTGTTGTTTTTTATTCAAAGAGAGAATCAACGAAAATCACGAAACCAATTGAGGAAATTGCCGATTATGCTGAGAAGCTGGAATACGGTGATTATAATGCAAATTTAAACGAGGGTGGAACGCTTGAAATCAACCTTCTTAAAGAAATTATGAAGCATCTGGCTGTAGAGCTGAACAGTAAAGAAGAGCTACAGAAAAATGAAGAAGCAAAAAGAATGCTACTAGTGTCAGAAATATCTCACGATTTAAAAAATCCACTTGCCAGCGTACAGGGATATAGCGAAATGCTGTGTAATGGCGGTGCATTGGCCCAAGCAAAGCAAAAGGAATACGCACAAATGATTCATAGCAATGCAGTAAGAGCAAACGAATTATTACAGTCGCTTTTTACATATTCAAAGCTAGGCAGTGCCGGATATACACCAAAGCTTAAAAAGCTTGATATATGCGAATACACAAGGCTTATATTTTCAGAGTATCTTCCACGCCTTGAAGATAAAGATTTTAAGTATGAGCTAAATATTCCGGAATCAGAAATTTATGTAAATATAGATAAGGCTTTATTCCGACGTATATACGATAATCTTATAGATAATTCAATTAAATATAACGCTAAAGGAACTACTATAAAGCTAAGTATATGCAGGTCTGAATTTATAGAAATTTATATTTCAGATGACGGAATCGGAATTGATGATATTTATGCAAATAAAGTTTTCGACCCGTTTTTCAGAGTTGACGGCGATGTGCGAAATTCCAAAAAAGGTGGAAGTGGACTAGGTCTTGCAATTGTTAAACAGGTTGCTATTCTACATAATGGTAGTATTGAGTATTTATGTGAGCAAAAAGCAGGCTGTGGATTTCTAATTAGGCTTCCTCTGTAAATAAATTTAAGACGGATTTAAGATTGATTTATATTAGATAAAAGGCTCCCTTGATATAATTAAAAAAATTAAACAAGGGAGTTTTTGTTATGAATGAACAGAAAAAAATACAACTATCGCAAGTAAGACTTGAATCGAGCCACAAGAAAAGTAACACAAGAAAATATTTACCTTTTGTTATTCTTTGGGTAAGCGTCAATTCAAGCACGCATAGAACCCTCAACAAAAGTAACACAACATTACTTTTGTTGAGGGCTTTTCGATTTACAATATTCAGGCATCTGCTCTGACCAAGGAAGATAGGTGCTTACATCCTTACCATACTGTAT
>JAXJUF010000070.1:0-23375 GCA_036309185.1 Acutalibacteraceae bacterium | reverse complement strand
CTTTTCTCTTTGTCATTCTGTTCATTCCTTTTTTGTCCTTTCTTTATATTGTAGCACACTTATCTTCAAATGCAAAAAGTGTGCAAGCTATTTTTATAACTTACACACTTTATTTTACAATCTCCAAAAAGACGCACTCTGCAACAAAACAGAGTGCGTTAAAATTTTTATCAATAATTTTCTGCTCTTACTTCAAAGAAGCTCTGTGGGTGTTTACATACAGGACACTCCTCTGGTGCTTCAAGTCCAACAACTATATGGCCACAGTTGCGACACTCCCACATAGTTACGCCACTTTTCTTAAATACTTCCATAGCCTCTACATTGTGTAGTAATGCTCTGTATCTTTCTTCGTGTGCTTTCTCAATAGCAGCTACACCTCTGAACTGCTCTGCAAGCTCGTGGAAGCCCTCTTCGTCAGCTTCTCTAGCCATACGGTCATACATATCTGTCCACTCTGCATTTTCACCCTCAGCAGCGTGTAGAAGATTTTCTGGTGTAGTACCAAGCTCACCTAAAGCCTTAAACCATAGCTTTGCATGCTCTTTCTCATTTTCAGCTGTTTTTAGGAAAAGTGCAGCTATTTGCTCATAGCCAGCCTTTTTAGCAACAGATGCAAAATAAGTATACTTATTTCTTGCCTGAGATTCACCAGCAAATGCTTCCCAAAGATTTTTCTCTGTTTTTGTTCCTGCATATTTACTTTTTGCCGGTGGAGTTGGCACTATCTTTTCAAATTTTGTTGCAGGCTGCTTACATTTAGGACAGATAAAGTCACCTGTCATAGCACCATCGTGAACATAGCCACATGCTTTACAAACCCATTTTTCCATAATTTATTCCTCCTGTAATCGCAATAATAATAAAAAACAAATAAATACATATTGCATTTTAGTTAAATTATACCATATTTTTTTCTTTAGTCAATATAAAATTTAATTTTAAAGTACAATTCATAATATATATTATATATAAATATTGATGATATATTCTAATATAAAGCAAAATGCTCCTGTGAAAACACAGAAGCATTTTAAGCTAAATTAAAGAAATTTTATGGATAAAATTGAATGTGAAAAACTTTATTATAGATCAACAGATTTGAAGTCTTTTTATTGCGTTAAAAAGCTTCTGCTCTGTAATTGGCTTTGCAGAAAAATAGTTACAATTTAGTCTGTATGCCTGAGCACCGAAATTTTTGTCATCACTAAACCAAAACAGCTTTGTATCGGGGCATAATTTTCTTGTAGCAATAACCTTTTCCATTCCAAAGGCTCCATCTGCTACTATAATAATAAGCTCCGGAGAAATTGTAGTAAGCTTTTTTAAAAGCTGATCAGAATCATCTGTTTGATCATAATTATATTCCTGCATATTATTGCAGGATTTAATAAAATCCAATATTGGCTTACAATCGGACTCTTTTCCAAACAGCAGTAACTTCATACATACCCTCTCCCAATAATGGACTGCCCGACTATATTATCATAAAAAAACAAATAAATTAATTCTACTTCGTGAAATACATTAAAAAAGCGTGAAATACCAAATTTAAATCATATACAAAATTAGCTTTATTATAGTTTAAAAAAATCATTATCAAAAGCAATATGTTGATAAAATTAAAAATAATATCAGCAATAGTATAAAATTTAAAATTAATCTTGAAAAAAATTGTAAGAATGTTATAATAAAAATATCCAAAAAACTTTGGTTAAAAATAAATTTTTAGGAGTTAAGGAATATGAAAGGTAAAAAATTTCTTGCTATTTTAATGTCAGCACTTATACTATCAGCCACAGCAGTTTGCAGTACTTCAGTATCTGCATATGAAAATAATAATACAGTGCTATCAGAGGCAAACCCTACTTTTAGCTACAAAACAGGTGAAAATACATTTTATTATGAGCTTTCTGATAATAAAGTAAACATTATAATGTATTATGGACCTGGAAAAAATGTAGTAATTCCAGATGAAATTGACGGTAAACCTGTAACTAAAATATCCCCATTTGCTTTTGCTGGAGTAGAAAGACTTGTTAGCGTTACTATTCCAAAAACTGTAACACAAATAACAAACGATGTATTCAACCAAAGCTATGATATAAAAGAATTTAATGTTGATTCTGAAAATAGCAATTATACATCTGTTGACGGTGTTCTTTACAATAAGGATAAAACATTATTGATATGCTATCCTCCTTCAAAAGAGGCTTCAAGCTTTACCATTCCTTCAACAGTAAAGAAAATAGCAATGTCGGCTTTTTTAGGAAATAAGAATCTTGAAAGTGTAAAAATTCCAGAGGGTGTAACAGAATTGGATAACAACGCCTTTTATGGCTGTGAAAAATTAAAGTCTGTATCATTACCAGATAGTATAACATATATGGGAAGCTACGCTTTCAATAGTTGTCCTGAGCTTACAACAGCTAAGCTCTCTAAAAACTCATTTATCTCAATACACGCTTTTGCAAAATGTACAAAGCTAAAAAATGTTACAATCCCTGAGGGAGTTGAGGTAATATACAGTGCTGCATTCTGGGATTGTATTGCTTTAAATGAAATAAAGCTACCATCTACTTTAAAAGAAATTAGATCATATGCATTTGCTACAACTCCTATGAAGAGCATTGTTATCCCTGAATCAGTTACTATTATCGAAAAGAATGCAATAGGCTACGACAATTCAAAACAAGAAAATATCAAGGACTTTGTAATCTATGGATATAAAGGTACAGAAGCAGAACGCTATGCTACTATCAGTGGTTTAAGCTTTTCAACTATGGATTCACCGGCACAGGTAGTAAAGCTAAATAAAGAGTCTATTAAAATGGGCGTTAATGAAAACTATACCCTTAAACCTACACTATTACCTGAAAATACAACAACTACTTATAAATGGAAAAGCAGTAATACATCAGTTGCAACAGTAAACAGCAACGGAAAAATCACAGCTAAAGCAGAGGGTACTGCTGATATAACAGTAGAAACAGCAGATGGCTGTCAAGCAACCTGTAAAATAACAGTTAAAAAAGCTCCTACAAGTGTTTCGCTTAATAAGAGTTCAATTACTCTTGGTGCAGGTGAACAGTTTGATTTCAACAGCAGTCTTTCACAAGGCTCAGCGTCATACAGCACTGTCTATTCGTCAAGCAACCCTAATGTAGTAAGTGTAAAAGCTGGTGGTGGCTTAGCAACAGGAAAAACACCAGGCACAGCAACTATAACTGTAAAAACCTATAACGGCAAAACTGCAACCTGTAAGGTAACAGTTAAAAAAGCTCCTACAAGTGTTTCGCTTAATAAAACAAGTGCAACTCTTGGCATTGGTGAAAAAATAGATCTTAACAGTAAAATGCCTACTGGTGAGGCTTCAAGAGTTGTAGCCTATACATCTGCTGATACAAGCATTGCTACTGTAGACGGTAGTGGTGTAGTAACTGCAAAGAAAACTGGTACTGTTACAATCACAGCCAAAACCTACAACGGTAAAACTGCAACCTGTAAAATAACAGTTAAAAAAGCTCCTACCAGTGTTTCTCTTAATAAAGCAAGTGCAACTCTTGGCATTGGTGAAAAAATAGACCTTAACAGTAAAATGCCTACTGGTGAGGCTTCAAGAGTTGTAACCTATACTTCTGCTGATACTAGCATTGCTACTGTAGACGGTAGTGGTGTAGTAACTGCAAAGAAAACCGGTACTGTTACAATCACAGCCAAAACCTACAACGGTAAAACTGCAACCTGTAAAATAACAGTTAAAAAAGCCCCTACCAGTGTTTCTCTTAATAAAACAAGTGCAACTCTTGGTATTGGTGAAAAAATAGACCTTAACAGCAAAATGCCAAGTGGACAGGCTTCAAGAGTTGTAACCTATACTTCTGCTGATACTAGCATTGCTACTGTAGACAGCAGTGGTGTAGTAACTGCAAAGAAAACTGGTACTGTTACAATTACAGCAAAAACCTACAACGGTAAAACTGCAACCTGCAAAATAACAGTTAAGAAAGCCCCTACTAGTGTTTCTCTAAATTATAAAAGTAAAACATTAGCAGTTGGTCAAAAGGTAGACCTTAACAGCAAAATGCCTAGTGGAGAGGCTTCAAGAGTTGTAACCTATACAAGTGCTGATACTAGCATTGCTACTGTAGACAGCAGTGGTGTAGTAACTGCAAAGAAAAAGGGTACAGTTATAATCACAGCAAAAACCTACAACGGCAAAACAACAACCTGTAAGATAACTGTAAAATAATAATTTATAACTATTTGCAAAAAAAAGCGACAAGGCTATAACACCTTGTCGCTCTTTTAATTAGCAAAATTTATCTGATACCATACTTTTCTATAATATAATCCATATCCTTATCGCCTCTACCTGAAAGATTTATAAGAATAGAACCCTTGCCCTTTTCCTTTGCAAGCTTCATAGCGTAAGCAACAGCGTGTGAGCTTTCAATTGCAGGGATAATACCCTCCAGTCTTG
Organism: Acutalibacteraceae bacterium; assembly: GCA_036309185.1. Classification (GTDB taxonomy): domain Bacteria; phylum Bacillota; class Clostridia; order Oscillospirales; family Acutalibacteraceae; genus CAG-964. Next base: position 18,892 of record JAXJUF010000070.1, on the reverse strand, counting down.
AAAGTGTGAAGAATGCGTCAATAGTTTCATCATCTGTTACTACATCGTATTTTACTCTTCCAAGGTCGTGCAAGAACGCATGCTCAGGACCAGATGATGGATAATCAAGACCACTTGCAACTGAATATACAGGTGCAGGCTCGCCCTTATCATCTTTAAGCATAATGCTGTTAAATCCGTGCATAATTCCCTCTGTACCATATTTTAGGCTTGCAGCGTGGTCACCTAATGTTGAACCTCTACCAAGAGGCTCAACGCCATAAATCTCAACAGGGTCATTAAGGAAGCCCGAGAATATACCCATTGCATTAGAGCCACCACCTACACAGGCTACAACAGCATCTGGCAATTCACCTGTCATCTCCATAAATTGCTCTCTTGCTTCTATTCCGATAACACTCTGGAAATCACGTACCATCATAGGGAATGGATGTGGACCTAACACTGAACCAATACAATAAATAGAGTTTTTATAATCCTTACAGTATGCATCAAAAGCTGCGTCAACAGCCTCTTTAAGTGTTGCAAGTCCGTGAGTTACTTCAATAACATTTGCACCCAAAATTTTCATTCTTGCAACATTTGGTGCCTGCTTTTTGATATCTACTGCACCCATATATATATCACACTCTAAACCAAAATATGCAGCAGCAGTAGCAAGAGCAACACCATGCTGACCTGCACCTGTTTCTGCGATTACCTTCTTCTTACCCATAAACTTTGCAAGAAGAGCCTCTCCCATACAATGGTTAAGCTTATGTGCACCACTGTGGTTAAGGTCTTCACGCTTTACATAAAGCTGAACATTACCAAGAGAGCCAGACAATCTCTCAAGATAAGAAATAGGTGTAGGTCTACCCTGAAATTCCTTACGTATTCTACGCAATTCGCTTATAAATTTGCTAGATTTACAAATAGTAAAATAAGCCTCTGTAATTTCTTCCATTGCCTTTTTTAATTCATCTGAAACATAGGCTCCACCGTATTTTCCAAAAAAGCCGTTTTCATCAGGGTAGTTTTTAAAATAAGTATCAAAATCAATTCCGTTATATTTCATTATAGTTTCCTCCATTAAATAAAAATCGTTTTATAATTCCAGCTTCAATCTATTACAAATTTCGCCATCGCTTTGTTAACAGCATTATAATTACCTCCTGCATAAAGCTTCTTTTAGAAGCTTATAAAAACAAAAAGTCCTTGACAGACATCTTATATCTGTCAAGGACGAATAAAAGCAAATTTATCCGTGGTGCCACCTTGAATTCACAGGAATAACCCTATGCGCTTAGCAGGATACATACATACCCCCGACAACTAACGTATGTCAACACGTTGCAGAATACTTTGCGAAAAATCGCATTTGACTGCACCCTCAGTGGTCCATTTGACAATTTGTTTCTTACCTGATTCACAGCATCACAGGCTCTCTGTAAAGGCATTATTGCCGTTATCTCCACTTCAACAGTTTTCTATTATTAAATTAATATTTATTATATCACCACTATATGCTATTGTCAATATCTGCAATAATATTTTAAACATTCAAAACGTGCGTTACAAATATATGTTTAAATGTAAAAACAAAAATTATAACAAGAATACTTATCACTATAAACTATTAGTACACCTAATAATTAATTTTAATACTTATACCATATGGATAGTTTTATTAAATCTACGTTAAACTTCAAGTGTATTCTGTAAAAACTCCTCAAATTGAGCTTCCGTATAAGTATGTACTTCTTTAAAAAATAAATTTTTAAACCTATCCATACCAAACGATATTTTCTCTTGATTTGCCAATTTCATAACTGGATTAACTACAGGATCGCTCTTGTTTTTATTTTTAGCTTCGTTATACACTAAAATAAAAATAGCAGAATTTCTATTCTCTGTTATAGTAATATTATTAATGTCGTTATAAATTAGCAAGCTATCTCTAACCTTATCCCTAACATTTCGCTTATCACTAGCCTGTAGTTTACCATTTTTAAATTCAATAAAATAAACATTATCGCCTTTCGGAACAAAGGCATCCACCGAAGCCGCATTTTCTTCTGACAATTTAAGACTATTAGTGTATTTAGTTTTAACTAAATCAAAATTAGTAACAATCAAACTTGAATTTGTCATATATACAACATTATTTTTATCCGAATCATCTTTAGATGTTTCTTTCAACGTTGTTTTAAAAGCATCATCATTTAAATCAATCATCACTATACCTCACATTTTCTAAAGTTTGAAAAGGTTTAGCTAATTTTTTATATATTAATTCAGTACTATCAGTAACATCTTTTATTACTGAATTATTGTTAAAACTTTCTGTAAGATAATATTTACATTTCTCAGTAATTTGATATTTCTCTGAATAAACTTCAATTGCCTCAAGAAAATATGGACTATGAGTATTGAGTAAAATATTAAGATCAAATTCTTTCTGTAACAAAACAATAACTTCGGCTAGTATTATTTGCCACTCTGGATGCAAATGAATTTCAGGCTCATCTAAAATCACAGTAGAATTTTCAATTATAACGCCATTCTTTAATAATGTTTTTAAAATAATGAATGTTTTCAATCCGGTTGATAAGTTTCTAATAGATAAATTAGTATCATCACCCTGTTTATATTCTATAATTCCACTTGTTTTTACTAATTCACCACTGCATATACTATTAATCTTCTCATTAATAACATCCAACTTTTTGTTAGTAATTATTTCACCAATGACATCTATTTTTGAATCTCGTAGAACTTGATAAATCAAATTATTCATATGACCTAAATTAGTGTTGATTTGTGAAAGATATTTTCCATTTGACACCTTATCAAGAACAAATGGGTCATCAATATACACTATATCAGAATAAAATGATATAACATTATCCCTATACTCCAATTTATTGTTATTAAAAAAAAATGTTATCGGCTTATCCTTTATTGTTAAAATAACACGACCTTCACTATTACCACCAATGTTGCAAATCTGATCTGAAAACTCACCGTTAAAAGCTTTCATAATCAAACTATTTAATATTTCATCATCACTAATTTCGAGTCTCTCCTGTATATTTTGAATAAATTTCTCTTCACTATCATCTAACAATAAAATTGAATATTTATTCATTATAGCTAATATGGCTTCTTTTGTTCTATCACAATTTAATAAATCAAACTTTAACGCCTCATCATTAACATTTTCAAATGTAACTTTATCACTTAAAAATAGAGTACGAAGTAATAAATTATCTATATTCCTTAATCGTTCATTATTTATTCTCTTTTCGATATTAAATAGCCCTCTAAAAACACTATACAGTGCTTTTCCAACTGTACTTTTACCCGTATTATTCTCACCTGCAATTACAGTTATTCCATTTAATTCTATATTTGCATTGCTTATTTTTCCTATATTCACTAAACTTAAGTTCATAATTATCACCTTCATTAAATCACTATAAATATACATACACATTATTCATTATAATTTTATTTATAAAAAAAGTCAACAAAAACACATCGACGCTCTATATAGTATTAATATATTAAATGTTTTTATATACAAAAAATCGACATTTCTCATAAGAAAAATGTCGATTTGAATTGGTGCGAGTAATGGGACTTGAACCCATACGTCAAAGACACACGCCCCTCAAACGTGCCTGTCTGCCTATTCCAGCACACTCGCATTTACAACTTTATTATTATATCGTACTCACTCAAAATTGTCAATATTTATATAATAAGCTCCTTACTGTTTACAGATTATTCATAATTTGTAAATTAAGCAATTACTTTTTATACTATTGTTAATATGTTAATAAACTCATTCTATATAAAGATAAAGCATCTACGTATAGGCTGAGTTTTTTGGGTTACCCCAACTATTGACATTAAGCCATTCTTTATTAGTTACCTTAGCTATTAACATTGAGCCTCATTTTAAATGGTGTTTAGTATAACATAGAGCCTTTATAATGCAAGAACCCCCACTGCATTTTTTAATACAGTGGGGGGTTAAATTATCTATAAAAAACTATAAGCCTTTAAATTACTTTAGCTTCCATAGCTCATTAGCATACTGAAGGATTGTTCTGTCTGATGAGAAGTGACCAGCGTTTGCTACGTTCTTTAGGCACTGCTTACCAAACTTAATTCTATCGCTGTAATTCTGGTTACACTCGATCTTCTTGTCTACATATGACTGTAGGTCAAGCATAATGAAGTAGTGGTCTGGAGCATGCCAGTGAGTACCGTCAAGTAAAGCTCTGTGTAGCTCTACAAAGCTACCCTCGCCCTGATGATCAACACCGTCTGAGAATGTACCATCAACTAGTGTGTCGATAGCTCTCTTGATCATTGGGTTAGAATCGTAGATTGCTCTTGGGCAGTAAGCGTTTCTAGCCTTTAGATCCTCGATATCTTCAACTCTAGCACCGAAGATATACTCGTTCTCTTCGCCAGCCTTCTGTGTAATCTCAACGTTAGCACCGTCATAAGTACCTAGTGTAACAGCACCGTTTAGCATAAACTTCATATTACCTGTACCAGATGCCTCTAGACCTGCTGTTGAAATCTGCTCTGAAATATCAGCAGCTGGGAAGATCTTCTCGCCGTATGATACGTTATAGTTAGATACGAATACAACCTGTAGCTTATCCTTTGTATCTGGATCGTTGTTTACTAGCTTAGCGATCTCGTTGATATACTTGATGATAGCCTTAGCTCTTGCGTAACCAGGAGCAGCCTTAGCACCAAAGATAAATGCTGTTGGGTTCCAGTTAGGTAGCTCGCCAGCCTTTAGCTTCTGATAAATAGCAACGATTGAGAAAGCGTTGATTAGCTGTCTCTTGTACTCGTGCAATCTCTTAACCTGTACATCAAAGATAAAGCTTGGGTCGATATATACGTTGTCGTGCTTCTGAATGAACTCAGATAGCTGCTGCTTCTTTAGGTCCTTAATAGCGTTGAACTCTTTGATAGCCTTGTCATCGATCATATCGTTAAGCTTATCTAGCTTATCTAGATCCTTTAGCCAGCCTTCGCCAACTCTCTTTGTGATAAACTCAGAAAGCTCTGGGTTACATAGACCAAGCCATCTACGCTGTGTAATACCGTTTGTCTTGTTCTGGAAACGCTCTGGATATACCTGATACCACTCTTTTAGAACGTCATCCTTTAGGATTTCTGTGTGAAGCCAAGCAACACCGTTTGTATGTGTAGAAGCATAGATAGCAAGTCTAGCCATATGAACTATATCGTTATCAATGATTCTCATCTTGTTACGCATATCACCGTAGATGTTCTTCTGATCGAAGTCACGGTCCATATACTGCTGGATTCTCTCGATGTATACATATACGTTAGGAATAACGTCCTTCATTAGGTTGATATTCCACTTCTCAAGAGCCTCGCCAAGAACTGTGTGGTTTGTATAGTTAAATGTCTTCTGAGCAATGTCAAATGCTGTCTCGAAGTCAACACCCTCTGCGTCAAGAAGTCTGATAAGCTCTGGAATAGCAATTACAGGGTGTGTATCGTTTAGCTGAATAGCATACTCGCTTGAGAACTTGCTGAAATCGTTGCCAAACTTAGCCTTATATCTCTTTAGAATGTTCTGTAGAGAAGCACTGCTGAAGAAATACTGCTGCTTTAGTCTTAGAACCTTACCCTCGTAGCCGTTATCGTTAGGATATAGAACCTTTGAAATGTTCTCAGCTGCGTTCTTAGCCTCTACAGACTTTGTATAGTCACAGTTGTTGAATGCTAGGAAGTCGAAGTCCTCAACAGCCTCTGCCTGCCATAGACGTAGTGTGTTAATGTTCTCTGTGCCGTAACCGATTACAGCCATATCATAAGGTACAGCCTTAACAACCTGATCCTTAAATGTTACAAGAACTGTATCCTCTTCTCTACGGATACACCATGGGTCATCAAATCTCTGCCAATCGTCAGCAACCTCTACCTGTCTGCCGTCCTGAATTAGCTGCTTGAATAGACCGTACTTATAACGGATTCCGTAACCATCTAGTGGTACATCCTGTGTAGCAGCACTATCTAGGAAGCAAGCTGCAAGACGACCAAGACCACCGTTACCTAGAGCAGCGTCGTCAATCTCTTCGAAAGAGTTGATATCAATACCCTTTTTAGCTAGTAGCTCCTTAACCTCGTTAAGAATACCCATGCAGAAAAGGTTGTTGTACATCATACGACCCATTAGGAACTCTGCTGATAGGTAGTAAGCTCTACGCTTGCTAGCGTGGTTTGCCTTAGCCTTTGTCCATCTGTCGCTGATTTCAGCCATCATTGCTTTACCTAGTACATTGTGTAGCTCAGAAGCTGAAAGCTCCTCTAGGCTTTTGCAATACTCGCTTTTGGCAATCTGGATAAGATTGCTCATCATCTTGTTTTCACTCATTGGTCATTTTCCTCCAGTCTACCATATGTTGTAGCCAAATTTTTTAATCTTGCCGCAAGCTCATCTGTAAGAGCCTCTGGCTTTATTCTCCAAACCCAGTTACCGCCAAGTGTAGACGGAATGTTCATTCTTGCCTCTGTACCAAGTCCAAGAATATCCTGCATTTGAATAATTGCATATTTACTTACACTATCATAAGCAGTACGAATAATACCCCAGTTGTAACCCTCTTCTTCTGAAAGATTACAGTACTCTCTTGCGAAATTAACATCCTGCTCTTTAGCTGTAGCAAACCAACCCATAATTGTGTCGTTGTCGTGTGTACCACTGTAAACTACACTGTTCTCTGTGTATTTGCTTGGTAGGTAGTCGTTTTCTTCGCCACTGTCAAAAGCAAATTCAAGTACCTTCATACCTGGATAGCCTGAATCTGCAAGCAACTGAATAACACCTGGTGTTAATAGTCCTAGATCCTCTGCAACGATTGGGAAGTCACCGATTGCTTCCTTCATCTTGTGGAAGAACTCGATACCAGGGCCTTCTAGCCATTCGCCACCAATAGCATTCTCAGCAGGGAATGGAATAGCATAGTAAGAGTCAAAAGCTCTGAAATGGTCGATTCTTACTATATCAAATAGGTTAGCTGCACTCTTAATACGAGCAAACCACCACTTGTAATCTGTTTCCTTTAGATAATCCCAGTTATAAAGTGGGTTACCCCATAGCTGACCTGTAGCTGAGAAGTAATCAGGAGGACATCCTGCAACACATACAGGCTGCTTATCCTCGTCTAGCCAGAACACCTCAGAATTTGCCCAAGTGTCGGCACTATCCATAGCAACATATATAGGCATATCACCCATAATCTGAATACCAAGGCTGTTTACATATCCTCTAAATTCTGCCCACTGCTTGTAGAAAATATACTGTACGAACTTCCAGAAATCAATTTCTGGCTTTAGATCTTTAGTATATTTAGCAATTGCCTCAGGCTTACGAAGCTTAATATCCTCGTCTGCCCACTCTGTCCATGCCTTCATATCGTTGTTCTTTTTAACAGCCATATAAAGTGCATAGTTTTCAATCCAATCAGCATTTTCTTTTACAAATGTTTTGTAAGCTGGTGTAGATTTTTTAAAGTTTTTATATGCACAACGCAAAACCTTAAACTTAGTTTCGTAAATCTGTGCATAATCAACCTCTTCAGGGTTAGAACCCCAAGGAAGATCTTCTACATCTTCTTTTGTTAAAAGACCTTCTTCGATAAGTAGGTCAATATCAATCATATAAGGGTTTCCTGCATAAGTAGAAAAAGCCTGATATGGTGAATCACCGTAGCTTGTAGGACCTACAGGTAGAATCTGCCATATTTTCTGACCTGCTGCTTTTAGGAAATCAGCAAAATCATATGCAGTCTTACCAATAGTACCATAGCCGTAAGGTGATGGTAGTGAAGATATTGACATCAATATTCCGGCACATCTTGACACAAACATCATCTCCATATAAATAAATTTTAAAAAGATAATCTAAATCCAATTATAATCATTCCCGTATAGTGTAACATAGTTCAATTATTTTTACAATAGCAATTAAAACATTTTATGCAACAAATTCCCTTTTTGTAAAAAGTTTCAACATTTTTCTATATACAAGCTGAAATATAATTGTATACAATCAATAATTTTTTAGCATATAGCTGTTACTGCTTATAAATATTCTTATAAGCAAGATAGAGTGCAGTAGCTGCTGCAAGCTCTCTTACCCTTTCTCGGGTATTGGTTTTATTTTCTGCAAGCAAGGCTTTTACTGCAATATCGCCCTGTGCAGTTGAAAGTCCGATATAAACCAAGCCAACAGGCTTTTGTGGTGTAGCACCTGTAGGGCCTGCAATACCTGTTGTAGATACTGCTATATCACTGTTTGAAAGTAGCCTTACTCCCTTTGCCATTTGCTTGGCTGTTTCTGCACTTACTGCACCAAGTGTATCAAGCACAGCCTTATCTACACCCAACACCTTATTTTTTATTTCGTTAGAATATGAGCATACCCCACAGTCGAATACAGCAGAAGAGCCAGATACCTCTGTGATTTTTTTGCTTATCAATCCACCTGTACAGCTTTCAGCTGTAGATATCTTCATATTATTTTCAGCAAGTGCTTTTACAACTAGCTCGTGTATACTGTTTAAATCAATATTACTTTCTTCAAGCTCTTTAAGCAGGCTTTCTTCGGTAATTGTCAGTATATCGTTCATCATCTTATCTGTCCGTCACCACTTATTACATACTTCATAGATGTAAGCTCAGTTAGTCCCATTGGACCTCTTGCGTGAAGCTTCTGTGTAGAAATACCTATTTCTGCACCCATACCAAACTCTCCACCATCTGTAAAGCGTGTTGAAGCATTTACATATACAGCAGATGAGTCAACCTGTGCAGTAAATTTATTTTGTGCCATATAGTCGTTTGTTATTATAACCTCGCTATGACCTGTTGAATACTTTCTTATGTGAGCAATAGCATCATCAAGTGAGTCTACAACCTTTATTGCAATTTTAAGGTCAAGATATTCATTAGCCCAGTCGTATTCCTCAGCATCTATAACGCAATCACCAAGAATTGCCTTTGTTCTTTCACAGCCGTGAATTTCAACATTCTTTTCATCTAGCTTAGCCTTTAATGCCTTTAATGCTGTATCTGCTATATCCTTATGAACAAGCACAGTTTCAAGAGCATTACAAACTGACGGACGCTGTGTTTTACCGTTAAATACAATATTAACAGCCATATCTATATCTGCACCCTTGTCGATTACAGCGTGACAGTTACCAACACCTGTTTCTATTACTGGTACCTTTGAATTTTCAACAACAGCCTTAATCAAGCCTGCACCACCACGAGGGATAAGTACATCAAGATACTCGCTTAAGCCCATAAGCTCAACAGATGACTGTCTTGTAGTATCCTTAACCAGCTGAACACAATCAGCAGGTAAACCAGTAGACTCTATAGCCTCTCGCATAACATCAGAAATAACAGTATTTGAGTAAATAGCCTCTTTACCACCACGCAAAATTACAGCATTACCAGCCATTAAGCAAAGTGCAGCAGCGTCTGAGGTTACGTTTGGTCTTGCCTCGAAGATAATACCAATAACACCCATTGGTACTCTAACCTTTTTAATCTCCATACCATTTTCAGCTACTCTGCCTGTTATTATCTGTCCTATTGGGTCGTCAAAGTCTGCAACCTTACGCACACCCTGAGCCATACCCTCTATTCTTTCATCAGTCAGCTTTAGTCTGTCTAGCAATGATTCTGTAAGACCATTTTCCTTACCGTTTTTGATATCAATATCATTCTGTGCGATAATTCTGCTCTTATTGGCAACAAGAGCATCAGCAATAGCCATTAAAGCCTGCTTTTTCTGCTTACCTGCAACAGCAAGCACGCTTGCAGCCTCCTTTGCTCTTTGTCCCATTTTTTCCATTTCAGTCATAGTTTAATACCTCCTGAATATATTTAATTTTCATAGATTATATTCTGTTTTATATATAACCCCTCCGAGGCAAAATTTTTCCACGAAAAATTTTAGCCGAGCCTAAAGTTCAGGTCCACCCTTTTTAAAGGGTGGGGCGTAATTTCACAATCAATTACTTCGTAATTGATTGTATCACTCAAACATCTTCTTTAGGTCTTCCAGATCGTATGGGGTTCGCTGGTATACATAGTAGTTAAGCCAGTTTGTGAATAGCATTGTTGCGTTGCTTCTCCATGTAAGTGGTGGAGTAGCCTGAGGATCGTCCTCTGGGAAGTAATTGTGTGGTATAGCTGGGTTTATTCCCTTGTTTAAATCTCTGAAATACTCAGTTGCAAGAGTATTTCTGTCATATTCACCGTGACCCATAACAAAAAACTGTCTGCCGTCTTTACTGCATACCACAGCTACACCAGCCATTCTTGATGTAGCCAATATCTCAAGCTCAGGGTGCTTACCTATTTCTTCTCTGTGTACTCCTGTATAGCGTGAATGAGGAAGTACAAATCTGTCATCAAAGCCACGCATTAATGGGTGATTAGGATTTAAAACTCTGTGCTGGAAAATACCACTTAGCTTATAGCCCATTTCATATTTTGGTATACCATAATGATAGTATAAGCCTGCCTGTGCACCCCAGCATATATGTAATGTAGAATAAACATTGTGCTTACTCCACTCCATAATTTCTGTAAGCTCATTCCAATAGTCTACCTGCTCATACTCCAGCAATTCAACAGGAGCACCTGTTATAATCATACCGTCAAAGCGTTGATTTTTTATTTCATCAAAGGTTTTATAAAACTTTGTAAGGTGCATTTCTGATGTATTTTTTGATTGATGAGTTGCCATTTGTAAAAGCTCAATATCAACCTGTAAAGGATTGTTACCTAATAATCTTAACAGCTGTGTTTCTGTTTCTATTTTAGTAGGCATTAAATTAACTATTACTATTTTTAAGGGGCGTATGTCCTGCTTAATAGCAATATCCTCAGGCATAACAAATATATTTTCAGATTCTAACACTTTTATAGCTGGCAAATCTGCCTGTACCTTAATAGGCATATCGTCAGCCTCCTTTTTTTGAATATTCTTAATCTATATTATAAATGTTATCCCTTTTATTTTCAACCATAAATATTATATGCCTGTTTTTTACATTATATAGGTTAAACAATAAGTAAAAAGTTATAAAATTATATGCTGTTATTTGTACATATAACGAAAATTATTAATTTTAATAATTGTTTGTTTACGCAATCGGGTAAAAGTGGTAGAATTAAGAGTGTATGTACCAAAATTAAAAAGGTATAGATTAATAAAGAAAGGACTTGATTAATTTTGAGTAAACGTAAGCAGATTGATATTTCTGCACCTGATATTTCTCTTAAAAAGAGAAGCTTCAAGGAAATGCTTTTTGAACAGAAATTTATTATACTTGCTTTTTTTGTTCCATTCCTTATTATGGGTATTGCCTTTGCTGTACACGAGGTTTTCCCATTTGGAGATAAGCAAATTCTTGTAACCGACTTCTGGCAACAATATTATCCGTTTTTCTGTAACTTCCACGAAAAGCTAAGAGAAGGCTCTTCTATGCTGTGGTCTTGGGGTGCAGGCTTAGGTACTAACTATATTGCACTTATAGCCTACTATCTTGCAAGCCCATTAAATTTACTTCTTTTCTTTGTTCCGGCTGAATTTTTACGTGAGGCACTTACTGTATCACTTATGATAAAGGTTGGATGCTCTGGCGTATTTACAGCTATGTTCCTAAGAACAGTATTTAAACGCAATGATTTCTCTGTTGTGTTCTTCTCTATGCTGTTTGCACTATCTGCCTTTACAATGGGTTATTACTGGAATATTATCTGGTTTGATGCCTTTGCACTTATGCCACTTGTTACACTTGGAACATATTGTTTGCTTGTACAGGGTAAATACAAAACCTACGTTGTGGCACTTGCTCTTGCAATGCTTACAAACTACTACATAGGCTTCTTTATTTGTATTTTTACAGTTATTGCATTTATTGCAATTATGGTTATTTCAATGCCAGGCTGGAAGGTAGTGTTCCAAAAGCTTGTTACAATAGGTATATTTACAGTTATTGCACTGGGAATAGCTTCTATATTTATGTTCCCAGCTGTATTCGCTTTGCAAAATACACACGGTATAGAAAACACTATTCCTAAATTCACAGAAATTTACGAATGGAAATACGACGGTAACCTACTTCAATATGTATCTGACATTCTTGGTAATCTTGTAGCATTTACAAAGCCAACCGACAAAGAAGGCTTACCTAATATATATTGTGGATTTATTTGTGTATTACTTTCTGCTTTCTATTTCAGATGTAAGAACATATCCTTTAGAGAAAAGGTTGTAAGTGTAGTGGTGTTGCTACTATTCTTATACTGCTGTGTATATAAGCTACCTAACTTTATAATTCACGGCTTCCATCTACCAAATATGCTTCCATACAGATTCTCATTCCTGATAAGCTTTGTTTTAATAGTAATGGCTTACAGAGCATTCCTATTAATTGATAAAGTAGATTTTGGCGATATATTTGTAATGGGTGTTACTGGTACAGTATTTATTCTATTTGCTTATGTAGGACCTCAGACAATAAATCCTACAGACCAAACTACAAACACAACTGCAGTAGTTGGTACAATTGCAGTTACTGTGGTATATCTTGGATTACTTGCACTACGCAGTGTTAACCTTATGCCAAAGCAGGTTCTTTCAGTAGGTATATTCGTTGTAATGCTTGTTGAAATTTTTGCAGGTGCAATTATAGGTGTAAAAACTGTAAGAGTTACATCTCGTGACGGTTATCCTGACCAGAATGAGCCTATACAGGAGCTTAAAGCAAATATTGATAAAAACGAAACTGATGAATTTTACCGTATGGAAATGCAGGCGTATTATACAATTAATGACGCAAGTATATATGGCTATAACGGTGTTTCATTATTCTCATCAACTGTAAATGAGTCTATAACAAACTTTGTAAATGGTATGGGTATGATAGGCTGGGACGCAGGTAACAGATATTACTACAGCGAAACCTCACCTCTTACAAACTCATTCCTGAACATTAAATATCTGCTTGCAAGACGTACCGAGGCTGCCGACACTGTAAACTGGACCCTACTTGATCAAAAGAACGGTGCAAGCTCATATAAGCATAACAATCCACTACCATTTGGATTTATGGCTAATTCAGACATAAAAACCTTTGATTACAACTATGATGTTTCAGGTGTAGAGGTACAATCACCATTTGATGCACAGAATAGTTTATTTATAAAATCAACAGGAATTAACGAAAATATATTCACACCTCTTACAGCGTCACCAACATCAAGCAGTGACCAATTTAACGTATCAATAAACTCAAACACAAAATACACCTGTAACGCTGCAACTCAGGGTGGTACATTCACTGCAAAATATACAGTTACAAAGGATAACACACCTATTTATGCTTATACAAGCTGTGAAGGCTGTACAGACAATAAAATAACAATCACAGCTGGTACTAAAACAGCCACAACCTACGAGGTACGTTTCCCTTATATTATTTCATTGGGTGTATTCAACAAGGGTGATTTAATAACAGTATCTGTTCCATATGCTCAGGGTACATCAGGCAACTGTAATATGTGGGTATGCGAGCTTAATCAGGAGCTATACGAAAAGGGTATAAACACATTAAAGGATGAGGGCTATGAAATATCAGAATTTGAGGCTTCATCTATTACAGGTAAAATTACAGCAAATCAAGATGGTACTATGTATACTTCTATCCCTTACGAATCAGGCTGGAAAGCGTATGTAGACGGTGAAGAGGTTGAAATTACACCTATTGCTGACAACGCACTTGTAACTATAGACCTAAAGGCTGGTACACATAATGTAACCTTTAAATATTCACCAAAGGGCTTTGCAGGCTGTGCTACTGTATGTGTTGTATGCCTATTGATGTTTGTAGCATTAATAGTTTATGAGTCATTCTATCTAAAGAAAAAGAAAAACCGTACACTATTAACACCTCTTACAAACTCTGCTTTAGATGAGCTTACCCTAACTATAGACGATGTTAACAACGCTCAGAAAAAGCAAAAGCAACAAAAACAGCAAGCTCCTAAAAAGAAGTAATACTGTAAATACAATATGCTCAATTCATATAAAGTAGCTTGAGCATAACATAACCCCCGATTATCCATAGCTTTATGCTAGGATAATCGGGGGTTAAATATTTATAAAAGTAAAAACAGAGCAACAAAAATTTGTTGCTCTGTTTGGTGCTGGTGACCGGACTTGAACCGGTACGATATTGCTACCGAGGGATTTTAAGTCCCTTGCGTCTGCCTATTCCGCCACACCAGCGTTACAAAAGTTATTTTAGCACACAAACAGCATAATTGTCAATATGTATTAAATAAAAAATTTAAATTTCACAAAAATTTTTTCACAAATAAATTATCTGTATCAATTTAAACTCGTGCAGTTATTTTTTACAAGCTTTTATATGTATATTTAAATATTTATAGATTTATTCTTAATCTCCAATTATTTAACAATTTATTATAAGTATTAAAATTGACTAAAACTATAAAAAGATGTAAAATTGTACTATCATATATTATACTCTATGGAGGTAAAAAATGTTTAAAAAAATCATTTCTTTTTCACTATCAATAGCTATGCTTACTGTTATAAGTGGCTGTGATATTTCCTCTGTATCAAATCAGATTTCTGAAAAAATATCAATCGGTAATAAAACTACTGATTACCCTGTACAGGTAGGTAGAGATAAAATAAATTCAAAGCCTAAAAAGGTACTTGTGCTTGATGACAATGTTGCAGATATACTTATTGCCTGTGGTTATACCGACAAAATAGTAGGCTGTTCAACTGACTGTACACAGGCTGAGCTTACACAGGTAAAAAAATATGGTTCTGACATAAACCCAAGAACTGATATAATATCACAAGCCAATGCAGATATTATATTTGCTTCTCCTGATGTATCTCATCAGGATTATAAAGATATGAAAGAAAGTGGTACTGTAGTTTTAAGAATAGCACCTGCTAACAGCATTGAAAGCCTTGATACTCTATATTCAAATATATGCACCATAATGAGTGGAAACCTTGAGGGTGACAGGCTAGGTACAGAATATGCACAGACTATAACTGACAATATTGAAAAAGCAAATAGTAATACTGTTGTTAAGGGTTGCTATATTTACGATGTTGACACAGAAAAAGCCGTTACAAACGATATGTTTGAAAATGATATTCTAAAATACGCAGGTGTACAGAACATTGCAACTGATCTTGATGTAGCAGGAGCCTTACCTGTTTCAAAAATTCTAGCTTCTGACAAGCAACAGGGCTTTGCATTTTATATTCTTTGTGAAAAGGGTATGAAGGATAAAATCCTGCAAAGTAATACCTTTAAAAACGCTAACGTTGTAAATAAAAACAGAGTTATAGAAATTCCAAGCGAATATCTTTCAAGACAAGGAAATTCTGCTGTGGGAGGAATTAGCTATATATCAAAAGCAATTCAGGACAACAAAAACAGAACAGGTAAAAGCCTTACAGAAGACTACGGAATTGAAATATTTGATGGTATGTCATACACACTTGACGAGGAAAACAGCTACGTACTTGCTATACAGCAAAGATTGAAGGATTTAGGCTATCTATATATTGAGCCTACAGGATTTTTCGGTCAATCAACTGCTGACGCTGTTAAGGCATTTCAGATTAACAACGAGCTAAACAGACGTGACGGTGTTGCAGATAAAGAGACTATTGAAAGACTATTTTCAACCTTAGCCTTTTCAGCTATAGTAACAACTACAATATCAGACACAGCAGAAGCAACAACCGAAGCCTCAACCACAGCAACAGAGGCACCAACAATTATAACACCATTTGAATAATTAAACAGAAAGAGATTTTACTATGAACACACAGGAATGTAATGTATATAAAAAATGCAGTGGCTGTCAGCTACTAAATATGACATATGAAGAACAGCTAAAATGGAAGCAGATAAAGGTTGAAAGACTTATGAACTGCTTCAAAAAACCAAACAGAATAATAGGTATGGAAAATCCATATCACTACAGAAACAAGGTTCAAACACTTTTCCGTGAGGCTAAAAGTGGAAAAATTGTAAGCGGTGTATATCAGTCATCTACAAACGGAATTGTTGCTGTAGAAAGCTGTCTTTTAAATAACAAAAGAGCCGACAGAATAGCCATAGCTGTAAAAACAGTAGTTAAAAGACTAGGTATTAAAATATACAACCCAAAAACAGGCGAAGGATTTTTGAAAAATACACTTGTACGTACTGCTCACAATACAGGTGAAAATATGCTTGTATTAGTTACAGCCTATGAGAAATTCCCTAAAAAGGAGCAATTCGTAAGTGAGCTTTTAAAGCTATACCCTAAAATAACAACTATTGTACAAAACATAAATACCTCACCAAATAAAATGATGCTTGGCAGTAAAGAGGTTGTTTTGTACGGTAAAGGAAAAATTCAGGATATTTTATGTGGCTGTAAGTTTAATATTTCTCCACGTTCATTCTATCAGGTAAACCCTGTTCAAACAGAAAAGCTATACAACAAAGCAATCGAAATGGCACAGCTTACAGGTAAAGAATTTGTACTTGACGCTTACTGTGGAACAGGCACAATTGGTCTTATTGCGTCAAAATATGCAAAGCAGGTTGTGGGTGTAGAGCTTAACGCTCAGGCTATCAAAGACGCAAAGGAGAACGCTGAATTAAATAAAAGAAATAATGTCAGCTTCTTTACAAAGGACGCAGGACAGTTTCTGGACGAGCTTACACAGGACAAGGTAGCTCCACCCGATGTTCTCTTTGTTGACCCACCACGAGCAGGCTGTAACAGACTTTTCCTAAATTCAGTAGTAAAAATAAGCCCAAGCCGTATTGTATATATCAGCTGTAACCCAACCACACAGCAAAGAGATGTTATGTTCCTTACAGAGCGAGGCTATCACGTTGAAGAAATCCAACCTGTAGATATGTTCCCACATACCAATCATGTGGAGACAGTCTGTCTGCTGTCGAAAGTAAGTAAATAATTGCTAAAATATCAAAATCAAAATATTCATAGTATTGGAGAAATTTAATATGGAAGATGTAATATGTTTAGCAGTACCACAAACTTATGAGATAGTTGTAAACACAAAAATTACGGCACACCCAAACGGTCAAGGATATCCACAAGATAATTTTAACTATCTTATTCCTATAAAGAAGGGTGGCACTTTAGAATATTTATATAAGGTAAAAAAACAATTTAAATGTTTACCAAACGATGTATATAAATACAAATATTCTTTAAATAATACAGAATATTCTGCTCTAATTGAGTACCACGAAGCTAGGAAAAAAAGTTTCGGTTATAAAGATAAGGATAATACAGAACATACTTTTTACATTCTTGGCGAATCATTTTCAATAGAACAACCATTTGAGAAAAAGTGGATACAAACATCTGTAAAACTAAACTTAAATGATATCCCACTTATTAACAAAGACAAAGATATCATTAAAGAGATAGAAGAAAAGTTAGAAGAATTAGGTATAGACGGAGAAGAAAAACGTGCCTATACTAAAGTGCGTATAAATCAAAGTGTATTTAGGGAGAAATTGTTACATAGATATAGCAATTGTTGTTTATGCAAAGTAAAACATACATCAATGCTTAAAGCAAGCCATATTAAACCTTGGGCAGAAAGTTCTCCTAATGAGAAACTTGATGTAGATAATGGATTTCTTCTATGTCCAAATCATGATGCATTGTTCGACGGTGGATTAATCTCTTTTAATAATAATGGAGAGATTTTGATATCTACGAAATTAGATAAGTTTGACCAAATACTTATGAACGTAGATTCAAATATGAAAATCAAATTAACAGAAGGTAATAAATTATACTTAGATTACCATAGAAAAAATATTTTTAAATAAAGATATTAATTAGTTAGATTGTGGTTTCTATGTCACTTAATTAATGAGAGGTATAAATATATGGCTTTTATCGGAATTTTGTTTGCAAATATAATTCTTATTATTTTATTTTTTATAGCACTGGGCATAGCAGGTGTTCTTCTTGTTTTTTTAATATTAGGTATTATATTTGCTGTTAAAAAGAAGAAAAAACTTGCAATAATATTTTTCTGTATTGACGGAGGAATAGTAGTTGCTGTTACACTTATTATAACTCTGTTCTATTTCTTCGTTTTAAATTAAAAATATATAGGTGTAGGTGATAAAAATTATGAAAATAAATCTTGTACAAGCAACTACAAATGAGGCTCAGCTTATTCATCAAATGCAGATTAAAGCATTTACCGAATTACTTAATAAATATCAGGATATGGATACAAACCCTGGAAATGAACCAATAGAAAAGGTACTTTGGAGATTACAACAGGACAGTACATATTTTTATCTTATCGAAGCTGAAAACCAGTATGTAGGAGCAATAAGAATAATAGACAATAAGGACGGTATAACACCTAAGAGAATTTCTCCGTTATTTGTATTACCGGAACACCAAAATAAGGGTATCGCCCAACAGGCTATTATGAAGCAGAAAAAATTCACGGTAATACAAATTGGGAGCTAGACACTATCTTACAGGAAAAAGGCAAGTGCTACCTAGATGAAAAAATGGGATACCATACAACAGGCAAAACTGAAAAAATTAATGATAAACTTACATTGGTATTTTATGTAAAATAAAAAAATGGTAAATTGTAAAATGAAATTGAACAGATAAATAAAAAAAGGTTCACAGTGATGAACCACGATGTTAGAATAAAGTTACCACACCAACCTAACAGGAGGAAAATCACTAT
>JAXJUF010000069.1:0-8142 GCA_036309185.1 Acutalibacteraceae bacterium | reverse complement strand
TTTGTGGTACAATATATATTGTTCATAGTGATTTTCCTCCTGTTAGGTTGGTGTGGTAACTTTATTCTAACATCGTGGTTCATCACTGTGAACCTTTTTTTATTTATCTGTTCAATTTCATTTTACAATTTACCTTTTATTATAAGTTAAAAATAAAAATTTAAGCGTTGCATTTGAAGGAATTCCCCCTCACCTGCAACGCTTTTTATATATGGTTATGTATTGTTATGCAGTTACAATCTTGCTACATACCACACACCAAGCTCTTAAAAGATCGGTAAAATGGTTGCATTTAGAAAACACTAAATATCACCATTTGCATTATTCCGTTAAAGATATAATATTATTCCGACAGCATTGATATTGTTCCGATTGAGTCTTACACTAAGCAAAACACAATCTCTCAGCCACGGAAAAGCTCTTTGCTGGGTATATCAACGCAAGACTAGACACTTATCTGAAAATTTTGCAATACTAAGAGTAACGCAAGCATCAACTTAAGCACGTCTACCTATCCTCCTTGTAAAGAGATATAATTCTCATTACTTATAAAAAGTCACACTGTGTGGCTGTTTAGTTCATGCTAAAAGAAAGTTTCACGAAGCATTAACTGTAAGTCCTGACAATGAGATAGCAAAAACTGGAGAAAAATATCTGTGTAAGCTATTTGCTTTAGAGCATGATGCAGATAAACAAGGAATGTCTCTTGATGAAAGATATGCATTAAGACAAACCGAATCTAAAATAGTAATTGATAAATTCTACACTTAGATAAATTCTGTAAAGTATAAAAGCGTGCCACAAAGCTGTGTGAGCAAGGCAATTACCTATGCCATAAATCAGAAAGGAGCTCTTTGTGGCTTCCTTCTGGACACAAGAATTCAGCTAAACAACAATCTCGCAGAGCAAAGTGTAAAGCCTTTTGTTATAGGCAGAAAAAACTGGTTGTTTTCCAACACCGTTAATGGAGCAATCTCATCAACAATTATATATAGCATTATTCAGACAGCTATAGCTCATGACCTTATACCCGAGAAATATCTGACATATGTATTTACACAAATACATTATGGTAAGAGTGCAGACACTTATCTTTCTTGGTCCGAGCAGATACCTGAATATTGTAAATCAAGAACCCCTCAGAAGAAGTAGTATTGTAAATCACTTTTGCTGAGGGGGCTCTGTGTGTGCTTAGGTTGACGCTTACGTTTTTTAAATGGTGTTTAGTATTATAAATATACTCAGAACGACAACTACTACGCCGGCAAGCTGACGGCTTGTTAAGAAGAAGAACGAAGTACAGAGTAAAATTTGCTGATAAGATGTTTGGTGTTAAAATAGGTACTATTTTAATGGGATAAAATGGGGTATTTAACTTGATATATATTTACATAATATGGTAAACTTGTAAACGAAATATTATATGTTAGGAGATGTTTTCTTGTTCACTAGGTTTTTAAAATCAGGCAAGTTATTTCTTGTAACGGCATTATGCTTTTTACTTGTAGGTATAACATTAATTATACCTGTAAAAGTATCTGCCTCGGAAATAACGAATGGGATTTTGTTGCTGAAAGTTCAGGACAATCCCGAAGAAACCAACTATGCGTCATTTATGCTAAGTAAAGCAGATGACAAAAGCACTCTTACATATTCACAGTTTTTTTCATCATATACCACTGTGAATATAAACGGAGTATCTTATCAGTATAGCGACGGAAAGGTGGTAACACCTGCTTATGTTGCTAATGATAACAGTGTGGTTACAGTTCAGGATTTCAACGGAGTTGAAATTACTCAAAGACTTTTGCTGACTACTGGTAATTCTTCAAAGGAAGATATGCTATTAATTCATTATTCAGCAAAAAACACAACCACATCAAATGTTCTAATTTCGATAAAAACGGTTATAGACCCTACTCTTTCAAAAAAAGAAACTGATATGATTCAGTTTAATGGGATGGAGTATAATGTCGAAAAAAACTTTATAGACCAGCAGATTTCTGATGATTGGTGTATAAAGGATAGTGACAATAAAAATATTGTTGCCTATGGTATTCTTGATATTGGTCTTGATATGCCTAATAAATTCCAGATTGCAGACTGGAAAAATCTTTATGATTGCAAGGGTGTTTATCTTACAAAGAACGATAGTACAATAGAAGATAATGCTGTTGCAGTGATTTGGGAGAATAGAACTTTAGTAGCAAATGAAAAGATTGACCTTGGAACTAAATATGGTTTATACAGTGAAGAAGATGTAATCCCAACAGCTCCAACTCCAACAGAGAAGCCTACTGAGGTTCCAACAGTTCCAACTCCAACAGAGAAACCTACTGAGGCTCCAACAGCTCCAACTCCAACAGAGAAGCCTACTGAGGTTCCAACAGTTCCAACTCCAACAGAGAAACCTACTGAGGCTCCAACAGTTCCAACTCCAACAGAGAAGCGTACTGAGGCTCCAACAGTTCCAACTCCAACAGAGAAGCCTACTGAGGTTCCAACAGTTCCAACTCCAACAGAGAAACCTACTGAGGCTCCAACAGTTCCAACTCCAACAGAGAAGCCTACTGAGGTTCCAACAGCTCCAACTCCAACAGAGAAACCTACTAAGGCTCCAGTTGAAACAAAGCCAACAGAAAAGCCTACTAAGGCTCCAATTAAAACAGAGCCTACAAAGAAAGCAGAGAGCACAACAAATGCTACTGCACAGGGAACAACTCAGCCATTTGTAAACCCTGATACATATGCTCCAAAAACCGGAGATTCATTAAAAATGTTTGGAGCAGTTGTTATGTTTATGGCATCGGGTTTATGTATAGTATTGTACGGTAAAAAAGGAGGGAAATGTAATGTCAATTAAGTTGAAAAGAATTGCAAAAAAAGCTACCTCTATTTTGCTTGTATCAATACTATCATCAACAACTATAGTTGAGGTAAGTGCGATTGAAGGTACTCAATCTGAGCATAGTTTTGAAAATAACTCACTTATATTACATTCTTCAGAAGAGGATATCATTCTTAATGAAGACAAGGTAAATATTGATGGTAATGTATTTTCGGGAAAAGATGTTGAATATACAGGTTTAGACGAAAACTTTAAGGTTACAGGAAATGTACTTAAAGGTGATAAGGGAGATGTATGTGAAGCTATTAATTATATCGACCTTATAAACGCAAGTGCAAATTACGATTTTACATTAACTGAACATACCAGCTACACTGGTAGTCTTAATCTTAGTGAAAGCTCAATCTATGCAGAGCAAAGTATAGATTTTGATGAGGCTATTTTTAACGGTAGTGGTAACATTACTGCTAAGGACGATATTTCAATGAATATTGTCAGTGATAAAGCTGAAGAACAGACAGCTATTATTATGTCTGAAAACGGAGATATTACATTGAATAGCTCACAGCTTACATTCAATGGTTTGATTTATGCTCCAAATGGTAAGGTTGAAATTAATTCAAAGAATATTGATTTTTCTGGTGCTGTATATGCAAAGCAAATAGAAATCAATGGTACATCATTAACTATGAAGTACAATGATTTCTTGCCAAATAAACTTGTATGTGATGCTGGAGAAGATGTAATTACATATATTGAAGATGGTGCAAAGCTATCCGCAAGCTGTAATTATGATAATGCAGATATCACCTTTAGTGTAAGTGAGCTTTGTAATGATTTTGTAAAAATTACTGATGAAAATACACTTACACCATCATTTGAGTTTACTCAAGAAGGTGAATACGAAGTAACAATGACAGCACAGCTTAAATCTACAAAGGTTACTGATAAAGTAAAAATAATTGTTAAGCCTGAGCCTGTTGTTACATATACTTCAAGTGAAGATTTTGCAGGTGGGACTTCATTAAGTGGTGAGAATGACGAGCTTAAACTTGCTTACCAGTCAAATGAAGAAAGTAATGAAATTTCTGCTGAGTATAATACAAGCAACGAAGACGGCAGAGGAATTTCTGTTTCGGTTAACCAGAGCAAAACTACTGTGAAATCAACAGAAGATACTATTAGCCTTGACTATACTTTAGGTGGTTATGGTAAAGCAGATAATGAAGTTGGTAACGATATGATACTGCTTGTAGATAACTCAGGAAGTATGTCTAGTAAGCTAAATATATTAAAGCAATCAGCACTAAACATTCTGGAATATATGGGACCAAATGACCGTTTTGGTGTTGCAGATCTTGGAATAGTAAAACAAGAGCTTACTAACGATAAGGAAACTTTAACAAAGGTTATAAATTCCTGTACTTCTGGCAGTGGATCAAGCGATATTCTTAATGGTATTAATATTTCTCTTCCTATGTTTGATGAATTATCAGAGGATAGAGATAAGTATATTATTCTGCTTGCTGATGGAGAATGTCCTATTGATTCTATCGATGCTGTTGCTAAAAGTGCATACAACAAGAATGTAAGAGTAATAGCATTCCAGATGAATACTGATATTGTTTATCAGCTCAGTTATTATGGCTATGGTATGCAAGAATTAGCAGCTGTAACTAAGGGTTATTATAAGTTAAGTACTGATATTGATGAAATATCAAATGCTATGAATAAATTTGCAGATGAAATTTATAATTCAGCTGGTAGCGATGTAAAGCTGTCTGTAACAATTACCGATAAAAATTATCTTGATACTGCAAATATGATTACACCACCAATATCAACTGTTGAGAATGCAGATGGATCAGTTACACTTGAGTGGAAATATGATTCTATTGATGTTGATAAAACAGAAGCAATTAAGCTACCGTTAAAAACTAAGCTTTTAACAGGTACAGGTTATAAGGTAATAGCCAAAAATGCTTCTCTTACATATTACAATAGAAATGGTAAGGCTACATATGTAGGACTTAATGATGTTATTATTGGTAGAAACGACTATGCCGACAATGGAAGCTGGCAAAGCAAGACCTATGACAGTGGAAAAGCTGGTTGTACATGGTCACTTGTAAACTGGAATGCAAATTATGAAGGTACATCTAAAATAGATGTTTATTTAAGTGTTAGTGATGACGGTGAGAAATTCTGTGAGCCTGTAAAGGTAATGAACAATCAAGAGCTAACAGGATTAAAGGGCAGATATATCAAGGCTATGGTTGATATGAAAGAGTCTGAGGACGGTGCAAGCCCTGTATTGTACGATCTTACAATACACTCATATGATAAAAAGAACCCTGATACAGAGTTACTTGGAAGTCATTTGAATATTGATTGTAACAGTATAGCATTTACAAATGTACCATTTACAGCAATTCTAAATATCAACAGTGACAACGCAAATGTAAAAGAAATAAAATGGAGCGTTACAGATGCTGATAATGTTAAATTTAACAGCAGTAAAGAGCTTTTAAAATATATTACATTTGCAAAGGCTGGAGAATACAATTTAACAGCCGAAGTTACAACTGAAGATAACCTTTCAGCTAAGGTTTCTGTAAATATAAAGGTAACAGATATTAAGCTTGTTGATAAGGAAAATAACGAAAATAATATATCTGACCTTAAAATAACAGTAACTGGTATACCTGATAAAGTAATAAAAAATAATAGTACTTTTGAATTTAACGTTTCCTTTAACGACCCTTCAATAATAGCTTGGGCAAGAGTAGCATATAAGTACACATACAGAAACACACCTTATGGAATTGCATTAAAGATTGACGAAGCTGGAAATGTAAAGGTAAATGTAGGTAATTATTCAAATTCTACCTTAGTAGTAGAGGCGTTTGATAAATATGGCAATTCTGTTAAAGAAACAAGAATAATACCTGTTGACGGAGAAAAGCCAACTATAAAAATTTCTACACCATCAAAACCATATGTTGGTATTAACTTAACTATTACTGCAACTGCTACTGATAATTATGGAATTGCAAATACTGTATTTACAATTGATGATAAGGAAGTACAGCTTGATGAAAATGGTCAGTATGTATTTACAGATACTGTTGCAGGAACACACACTGCTAAAATGGTTGCTACTGATTTAGTAGGACATGTGAGTGAAAGTTCATGCAAATTTACAGTTTATGATGATACACAGAAGCCAGATTGTAGATTATATGTATCAAATATGACACTTGGTAATAGTCAGGAACTACTGTCATATATTTATGATAATCATAGTGGATTGAAATTTTATGAAATGACAATCAACGGTAACCCTGTTAAGCTAACAAAGGCAGAAAATAATAATTATACCTATTTGTTTACACCAACCGAAGTTGGCGAATACGAAATAGTTGTAAATGCAGAGGATAACGTTGGTAATAAAAACTCAGTAACAAAGGTGATTAACTGTACCGCTGATATAGGAAAACCATCTGTATCTGTAAAGCTTAGCAATGCCGAGGTTATTGTTGGTAATGATATTAAAGTAACAGTAACTGCAAGCGACAATGTTAAGGTAACAGAGCTACACTTCTATCAGGACGGCGTTGAAAAAACTCTTTTAGAGGATAACACATTTATATATACAGCTGATGATTTAAATCTTAATGATTCTGGATATAAATATGTTGAGTTTAAGGCAATTGCTAAGGATAATGCAGGTAACGAGAGTTATCCTTCTGTACAAAAACTGAAGGTAATAAATGAAGATACTCAAAAGCCAAACGCTTCATTATCTGCTACAAAGCAAATTGATTTAAATTCAACTGCATATGTATCAGTATTCGCAAGTGATAATATAGCAGTTGCTGATATTAAGCTATATGTTAATGATAAACTGGTTGAGCTTGATCAAAACAACAGATATCAGTTAGATACAACTGCTTTCTGTACATATGATCTAAAGCTAGTTGTAACAGATACATCTGGTAATGAAACTATAAAAACACAAACATCAGAAGTACAGGATATTTCAAAACCAAGAGTATCAATTAAAAAAGACAAGAGTAAGTATGTTATTGGTGATGATGCCCTATTTACTGCTACAGTAACAGATAACCACAAGATTGAAGCTGTTACAGCTAAATTCAATGGCACAGCAGTTGACCTTATAACAACAGACAGTGGTGAATATACATATACTGCTAAAGCTCTTACAGCAGGCACACATAAGTTTGAGGTTACTGCTAAAGATGCTTCTAGCAATGAATATACAACATATATAACTTTTACAGTAGCAGATACAGAAAAGCCTGTTGTAACAATATCTTCTGATAGAGAAATATACGCAGTAAATGAACAGCCTACTATTACATATGTTATTCAAGATAACGTAGAAATTGCTAAGGTTGAAGCATTTATAAATGACAATGCAATTGAGTATATAAACGGAAGCCTTGTTCTGCCTGAAATCTATGAGCCAGGTAAATATACAATTAAAATAAAAGCTACCGATACAGCAGGTAATACAACAGAGGCATCTTGCTCATTTGAAGTTATGAAAACCCTTGATATAACCTGTCCAGAAATTAAAAATATTTATGGTTACCCTACTTATTGGCAGGTAGGCGAGGGTGCTTATATAGAGGTTACTGCAACTGATGACAGTGGAAAGGTATACACAACAGTTTCTGTTGATTCAAAGGAGTTTACCTTTAATTCTAAAAATAACAGATATGAGTATACACCCGATAAAGAAGGCTATATAGATATTGTTATTCATGCAGAGGACGAAGCAGGTAACTATTCAGAAATAACTGTAAGACTATATGTTTACAAAAATCTTAAAGAACATAAGCTTGTTGTAAATGCAAACAAGGTACTTCCGCTTGGTGAAACTGCAACTATCACACTTTCATCTTCTGATAATTACCCGTTCACAAATACAAGTGTATATTGCAGCACCACAGGCGAAAACCTTGCAGGTGAAAACAATGTATATACATTCACAACAGACAAAACAGGTGAATATAAATTCACAGCAACAGGAACTGACGACCAAGGTATAACTGACAGCGTTGAGTTTACAATCAGAGTAGCTTCAGGCTATGAAGCTGAGATAAACACACCTGAAATGCTTGCTTATCGTGAAACAACTAACGAAACAAGCGTTACAGACGAAATGCGTGAAACAATAAAGAGCTTCAAATCTCCTGTTGATGCATATTCTTACGTGGTGAACACTGTAAGATATGAAAGCTACATAAACTCACGTAGAGGTAGTG
>JAXJUF010000068.1:0-18036 GCA_036309185.1 Acutalibacteraceae bacterium | reverse complement strand
TCGCTCACAAAAAAATGAATAATTATGCATAATAATAAAAACCTGCTATTGAATTTGATAGCAGGTTTTTTGTATTTTATTTGCAATTTTTTTGCATTTTATTTGCAAAGCAACACTAATCATAAAACAGATAATATCATTGACATTATCTATTTTATAATATATAATTCTAACCAAGGAGGACGATTATTATGAATTATGATCCAAATAATCAGCAAAACAACCAGCAAAACAATTCACAAAATTATCAGCAGGGTTATCAACAGAATTATCAACAGAATTATCAACCAAATTATCAGGATAATCAGCAGGGTTATCAGCAGAATTACCAGCAAAGTGGTTATCAGCAAGATTATCAGCAAAATTACCAAGCAGATTATTATCAGCAGGCTTACCAGCAGAATTACCAACAGAGTGGCTATCAGCAACCTGCAATACAGCTTAGTACAAACAGAAGCTTTATAAAATTTGTACTTCTTAGTATTGTTACCTGTGGTATTTATGGTATTATATGTTTATATGAAATTTCTAAGGATATAAACACTATAGCAAGCCGTTACGATAACAAAAAGACAATGAACTATGTAGTAGCATGGCTTTTATCAATGGTTACCTTTGGTATTTCTGTTATAGTATGGTCTCATAAAATTTCATCAAGAATCGGCTGTGAGCTTCAAAGAAGAAACTATGATTATAAATTTAGTGCTTCTACATACTGGATATATAACTTTGTTCTATCTATCGTTCCATCATTTGTAGTGGGACTAATAACAGGTATTGCATCATCTTCCGATGCATCTTCTGGACTATTAGCTCTTACTTATATTTTAAGTCTACTTTCTGCTGTAGGTCCATACATATATATTTATAAGCTATTCAAGGCTATGAATCTTCTTTCTGAAAGCTACAATGTATATGGATAATTTTTAAAACAAAATTTTAATGACTATTGCAAATCTAATTTTTGTAATAGTCATTTTTACTTATCAACAAATTAACATTTTATACTATTAATCTAAAAATTGTTTTATGGTATATAATTCGAATTAAGGAAGGTGATTATTATGAATTATGATCCAAATAATCAGCAAAACAATCAACAGGGTTATCAGCAGAATTACCAACAGGATTATCAACAGGGTTATCAACAGAATTACCAACAGGATTACCAACAGGATTACCAACAAAATTACCAAGCAGACTATTATCAGCAGGCTTACCAGCAGAGTGGCTATCAGCAACCTGCAATACAGCTTAGTACAAATAGAAGCTTTTTGAAATTTCTCTTTCTTAATATTGTTACCTGTGGTATTTATGGCATTATATGTTTATATGAAATTTCTAAGGATATAAACACTATAGCTAGCCGTTACGATAACAAAAAAACAATGAACTATGTAGTAGCATGGCTTTTATCAACGGTTACTTTTGGTATTTCTATTATAGTATGGTATCATAAAATTTCATCAAGAATCGGCTGTGAGCTTCAAAGAAGAAACTATGATTATAAATTTAGTGCTTCTACATACTGGTCATATAGCTTTATTTTATTTATTATTCCATCATTTACATTTGTATTCGTAGTAGGTATTGTAACTGCATTATATTCTAATCCATTTTCTAATCTATTTTCTCATCCATCTTCTGGATTTTTGTTTTTTACTTATACTATAAGTATACTTTCTGCATTAGGTCCATACACATATTTTTATAAGCTATTCAAGGCTATGAATCTTCTTTCTGAAAGCTACAATGTATATGGATAATTAATCCTTTAAAACAAAATTTTAATGACTATTGCAAATCTAAATTTTGCAATAGTCATTTTTATTTATAAATAAATTGTAATTCCTATAAAATTATTGACAGTTTTATTTTTTAGCTGTAAAATTAATATGTATGGGCTACAAACAATTTTTGTATATGCAGATGAATTTTTTAAAGGATAATTATTGTAAATTTCTGCATTTTAGAATTTAGTTTATCCCCTACTTTAAATTATTAAAATGAGAGGTGACGAAAAATGGACGCAGGAAGTAGTAACAGCACAGCTCCCGGGCCTTTATTGAGTGCAAATTGTATGTCGATTGCAAATAAATTGACTGAAAAAAACGCTTTTTGCGTTATTTTTTAGCACACTAGTTTCAATAAATGATGCTCAAGCTGTGTTACTATACTTCTAGTATCTTATTTTGTAGAATTAGGAGGAAAGGAAACATGGATAACAGAACAACAATGACTATGGCTAGCACCATAGAGCTATTGATTGAGCAAAAAAAATATGTAACAGTTCGTGATGTATTCACAACTATGCAGGCTATTGATATCGCCACACTTTTTAATGAAATCCACAATAACAAATTACCACTATTATTCAGACTTTTGCCAAAAGAGCTGGCTGCTGATACCTTTGTGGAAATGGATGAAGACGCACAGGCACACCTTATACAAAGCTTTAGTGATACCGAGCTTAAAGAGGTTGTTGACGAGCTATATGTTGACGATATGGTTGACCTTATTGAGGAAATGCCTGCTAATGTTGTAAGAAGAATTTTATCATCTGCCGACAGCGAAACAAGAAAAGCTATAAATGAAATTTGTAAATACCCTGACGACAGTGCCGGAAGTATTATGACAACCGAGTATGTTACTTTAAGACTTCATATGACCGTTTCTGATGCTATAAAGCGTATAAGACGAACAGGTATTGATAAAGAAACCATTTATACAGCCTATGTTGTAAATGAAGACAGAACACTAGTAGGTATGCTTTCTATGCGTACACTATTGTTAAGCGATGACGATGACAATATTAAAGAAATTATGGAAACTAATGTTATCGCTGTAAATACTCTTGATGATAAAGAAGAGGTTGCAAACCAGTTTAAAAAATATGACTTTCTTGCTATGCCTGTAGTAGACAAGGAATTTAGACTTGTAGGTATTGTTACCGTTGACGACGCTATTGACGTAATGGAAGAAGAGGTAACCGAGGACATTGAAATGATGGCAGGTATTACCCCTACTGATAAGCCTTATTTAAAAACAAGTGTATTTGAAACCTGGAAAAAACGTATACCATGGCTATTAATACTTATGATATCTTCAACCTTTACAAGTATGATTATCACAGGCTTTGAGGACGCTCTTGCTGCACAGGTAGCACTTACAGCATTTATTCCTATGCTTATGGGTACAGGTGGTAACTCAGGAAGTCAGTCCTCTGTAACTGTAATTCGTGGATTATCTTTGGGAGAAATTCAGTTTAAAGACTGCCTAAATGTAATTTGGAAAGAAGCCAGAGTATCATTTTTATGTGGTATAACTCTTGCAGTAGCTAACTTTGCAAAGCTTATGGTTTTTGACAGAGTTGGTGTATATGTAGCCTTTGTTGTATCACTTACAATGCTTATAACAGTAATTTGTGCTAAGCTTATAGGCTGTGTGTTACCAATACTTACTAAAAAGATTGGACTTGACCCTGCTGTAATGGCAAGCCCACTTATCACAACAGCAGTAGACGCAGTATCATTGCTGGTATATTTTCAGACAGCGAAAATTATTCTTGGAATATAATTTATAAATACAATATTTATTCAAAAAATCAATCCCTCAAGCAATGGAATGGAGCTTTCCAAATGCTTGGGGGATTGATTAATTTACTTTCCTAATTTCTGCATTTTGCCTTGTATTCTTGACTTTCTGCGTTGGGTTTCATCTGCGTTTATTTTGATATTTCCGTCATTATCAATATCTAAAACATCACCAACCTTTGCTTCCTTTGGAAGCTCTGCAATCTCTATTGCAAAAAAGCTCTTATCTTTATCCTCGCAAATTGCAAAGTTGTTTTCAAATCTTTCTATTATTAGAGTTTTCATATCTTTTCACCTTATGTTCTGCCCTTTTTTGTAGCAGAACCCTTTTTATTTAATGTCTTTTTTCTGCTGTTTGGCTTGCCCTTTACGGATTTTTTAGAATTACTCTTAGAGCTTTTAGAGCTGTTACGCTGTGCTTTAAAACCAGGTGGAGGTGTTACAAGACAGTTTTTGCCTGTGCCTATTAAATCCTCTCTGCCTGCAATTATAAGTGCCTTTACAACAGCTTCTTTATTCTTCGGATTAAAATATTGCAACAACGCTCTTTGCATTGCCTTTTCCTTAGGTGTTTTTGGCACATAAACCTCTTGCAATGTATAAGGGTCAAGCCCTGTGTAGAACATACAGGTTGAAACTGTACCCGGAGTTGGGTAAAAATCCTGCACCTGTTCAGGGCGAATATGCTCTTTTTTAAGGAAGAGTGCAAGCTCTATTGCATCTTTCAAGGTTGAGCCTGGGTGTGATGACATTAAATATGGCACCAAATATTGCTCCTTGCCAACCTGTTTTGTAATTTTAAAGAATTTATCAGAAAATCTCTTATAGGCTTCTATATGTGGCTTACCCATTTTATCAAGTACAGCTGCTGAACAATGCTCGGGTGCTACCTTTAGCTGACCACTTACATGATGCTCTACAAGCTCTTTGAAAAACTCGTCGCTTTCGTCCTCCATCATATAGTCAAAGCGTATACCTGAACGGATAAAAACCTTTTTAATGCCCTTAACAGCTCTTAGCTTACGCAAAAGCTGTAAATATTCATCGTGTGTAACCTGTAAATTTTTACACGGAGTTGGAGCAAGGCATTTTTTGTTTTTACACATACCAGCCTTTTCCTGAATTTTACAGGACGGCTGACGGAAGTTTGCAGTAGGACCTCCTACATCGTGTATATAGCCCTTAAAGCGTGGATTTTTTGTAAGTGATATTGCCTCATTAATAACTGACTCTTCACTTCTTGTTGTAATTACTCTGCCCTGATGAAATGCTATTGAGCAGAAGTTGCACGCACCAAAGCAACCTCTATTATGTGTTATAGAAAATTCAACCTCTTGAATACCCGGTACACCACCCAAGGCCTCATAAGAAGGATGATACATTCTTTCATAAGGTAATGAATACACCCAATCAAGCTCACTTTGAGTAAGAGGTGGCATTGGCTGATTTTGCACAAGTATAAACTTGCCGTGTCGCTGTATAATTTTTTTACCACGCACTGCGTCCTGCTCTTCCATTTGCTTACGACAAGCTACGGCATACTCTTTTTTATTTTCCTTTACTACCTCATAGCTTGCACATTCTGATGCTGCCATTGGCACATAATCCTGTGTTTTTACAGCATAGCATATACCACGTATATCGTGTAAATCCTCTACTGTACCACCATTGTTAAGTATGTTGGCAATCTCTATTGTTTGGTTTTCTCCCATACCGTAGGTAAGAATATCTGCTTTACTATCAAATAAAATTGATGGACGAACAGTGTCATCCCAATAATCATAATGAGCAAATCTTCTTAATGAAGCCTCTAAGCCACCTATAATAACAGGTGAATCAGGGTATATCTGTTTTATAAGATTTGAGTAGACTATTACAGCTCTGTCTGGTCTGTTGCCAGCCTTACCACCTGCTGTGTAGGCATCATCACTACGCTTTTTCTTTGCAGCTGTATAATGTGCAACCATACTATCTATGTTACCTGATGTAACCATAAAGCCAAGACGAGGCTTTCCAAAGCGTTTAAAATCGTTTGTGCTGTGCCAGTCAGGCTGTGAAAGTATGGCTACCCTGTAGCCCTTAGCCTCTAATACTCTTGACAATATACTTATTCCAAAGCTTGGGTGGTCAACATATGAGTCACCTGTAACAAATACAAAGTCTACATAGTCCCAACCACGGTTATTCATTTCTTCTCTGGTTATAGGTAAAAAAGCCATTGGTTTTCCTCCTATTCTATGATAATAATTTATATCTATTTCTTATTAATTTTTGATTTTATACAATCTATTAGTTCACCAAAAATACATATAATAAGCTGGCATATACTTACATCTAATAACAAGCCAATCCAGCAAATGCTCTCGTTTTTTCAAATAAAAATAAAGCTAATGCAAAAATCAAACCACCTACAATAGGTACAAAAGAGGGTGAACGCTGATCCTTTATTTTATAATACATATCCTTTATTCTATAATACAAGTATAAGTAATTTACCAATAAAATAAATCCACCTAGTATAGCAAGTATTATGCCTGCAATTATCCTAATCAATTCCAAATGCTCCATACGCTTACCTCAATGTGTATTTTATAAATCTGAATTTATATTACTCACTTATATTATTTTTACGCTCGAGCCATTGTTGGTAGGTCATTAGCACTTCTCTTGATTTTGAGCCTACGTGAGGACCTACTATGCCCATTTGCTCCATTTCATCAATAAGTCTGCCTGCACGTGCATAGCCAAGGCGAAGTCTTCTTTGTAGTAATGAGGTTGAAGCCTGTCCGTTTTCTACTACAAGCTTAATAGCCTCCTCCATCATACTATCATCACTAAAGCCACCACCTAAATCTTCAGAGTTCTCTTTATCCTTGCCCTTTGTAAGCTCAAGCTCTGTAATCTTTTCGATTTCTTCCTCAATTTCAACATTATATTGTGAAGAATGGTCTTTCTTGATATATGATGTTACATTTTCAATCTCTGCATCAGACGCATAACAGCCCTGTACACGAGTTGGCTTTGGTGCACCTATTGGTGCGAATAGCATATCTCCCCTACCGATTAGCTTTTCTGCCCCTCCTACGTCAAGTATAGTACGAGAATCAAGCTGTGAAGATACTTTAAGTGAAATTCGGCTTGGGATATTTGCTTTAATTACACCTGTAATTACATTAACTGTTGGTCGCTGTGTAGCTACTACAAGGTGCATACCTGCTGCTCTTGCCTTTTGTGCAAGTCGGCAGATTGAGTCCTCTACCTCGTTTGGTGCTGTCATCATCAAATCAGCAAACTCATCTATTGCAATAACTATGCTTGCCATTTTTTCTTCAGGTATAGGAAAACCATCTTCATTCACAAGTGGCTCCTCTTCAAGCTCCTCTGGTGTTCTTTCTACACGGATTTTATTGTAAGAGTCTATCATTTCGTTATATCCACCGATATCTCTTACACCAAAGGTAGAGAATAATTTGTATCTGTTTTCCATTTCATTTACAGCCCAGTTTAAAGCACCAGCTGCCTTTTTAGGGTCTGTAACAACAGGTATAAGTAAATGTGGTATACCCTTATATTTTGAAAATTCAACCATTTTAGGGTCAATAAGCAATAGCTTTACTTCGTCAGGAGTTGCTTTATAAAGCAAGCTGATAAGAATAGAGTTTACACATACAGACTTACCTGAGCCTGTTGTACCTGCAACAAGCAGATGTGGCATTTTAGCAAGGTCTGTAACAATAGTATTTCCGGAAATATCCTTACCAAGAACAACAGAAAGCTTGCTTTTTGCTTTTTTAAATTTTGCAGAGTCGATAAGCTCTCGCATTGAAACCATAGTAGTAACCTTATTAGGTACCTCTATACCAACAGCAGCTTTACCAGGAATTGGTGCTTCTATACGCACGCCACTACTTGCAAGATTAAGTGCAATATCGTCTGAAAGATTTGTAATCTTACTTATTTTTACACCCGGTGCTGGTTGAACCTCAAATCTTGTTACAGATGGTCCACGGCATATATTAACAATATTTGCATTAACACCAAAGCTCTTTAGTGTGGATTCCAGCTTGGTTCCGTTGCGTTCAAGCTCCTCCATAGCCTTTTGATTATCCTCTTTACTGCCTGAAGGATATAGTAGCTCAACAGGTGGGTAATGATATGTATTTTCGGTACTTTCCTTATTTTCAATCACCTGTTTTGAAATTTCTGCCTCAGCCTGTGCAAGCTCTTGCTTTTTACTCCTTTTTCCCTTTGGCTCGTCATCAGCTTCAGGTGCTGTAAGCATTTCAAGAATACTTGCCTTTCTATTGCTTGAATTTCCCTTTTCTACAGCATTTAAAAGCTCTTCTTTACCAATTGCAGTTGGTTCTTCGTCAAAGTAATCATCATATTCTTGTAAAGACTTTGCTTTCTCCTGCTTTGCTGTTTTTACAGCATTAAATGTATCTGAAATTTCATTCAAATCTATGTAATCATCATTTTTTGTAGCAGTAGCTTCAATCTGCTTTTTCTCTGTTGGTTTGCTATTACCCTTAACCTTTTCAATAGTAGCAGTAAGCTTTTTAAAAGCAGACTCTTCCTTTGGTTGCTTTGCAAAATCACATTGCTTTATGCTGTTTTTGATTACATTAAAAATCTTATTTACTACATTATAGATATCCTTAACCGTTATGCCAAACATAAACATAATATCTACAATAAGCAACACTATACATAATAGCTTAGATGCTGTAAAACCAAATAAATGTGCAATTGGGTATCCAATCAAACCACCAAGTATACCTGTTGCAGAGCCATTTGAGAAGTCGTTTATTGCACTGGTGTAAAGCTGACTTAAACGAGTGAAATAATCAACCTCTGGAGCCTTTGAATTACTGCCAAAAAGGAAAACACAGTTTGACAACAAAATAATTGCAATAGCACCCAATACCATTTTACTTATATTTTTACCTGTAATTTTCTTTTCCTTTGCTGTAACAACACCTATATACATAAGAAATGCAGGCAAAGCTATTGCAAACACACCGAATAAGCCCTTAAAAAAGTTATGTCCAGCTGTCCACACATTTTCACCCTTATAAAGTACTAATGCTGTAAGCACCAAAGCAGATCCAAAAAATATAATAGACTTAGCCTGTGGCGAAAGCTTAACCTGCTCTTCCTCTACCTTTTTGCTTTCTTTTTTCTTTTTAGTTTCTTTCTCTTTTTTAGTTTCCTTTTCTTTTTCTGCCATTTCTATCTCCCGTTATCTGTATATACTATCATTCAATTATAATACCGTATTAATGTTATTTTTGTTGTAAAAAATTCATTCACATAAATATAATTGGCTCACCTGTAAAAATGTTTGAACCTGATGTAAGCTCTATAATGCTGATAATTGTAATTACAACACCGGCAATAGCAGTATAAATTGCAAATATGTACATTCTGTCTTTTTGTAGCATCCATTTAAACAGTAATATAGCACCAAAGCCAACAATTGCTGAGGTTATTATACCTGTGATAACAGCTGGTGCTAAATCAGCTGAAACTGCACCAGCAGTAACGGCATCTTTAAATTCCAGTATACCCGCAGCCAATACAGACGGTACACCCAAAACAAAGGCATAATCAAGAGCCTTTTGTTTATTAAGACCTCTCATTTCACCTACAGCAAGAGTAGAGCCTGAGCGTGAAATACCTGGAAATATAGCTGCAAACATCTGTGCAATACCCACACTTAATGCATCAATTACATTAAGGTGATGTCTGCCTAATCCATCTTTTCTTACTATTCCTCTTGCTTTGAATTTCTTTTCTGTTATTTTATTTATCTTTGAGCCAAGTGTAAGTAAGACACTTGTAACTATAAGCGATAAGCCTACTACAATCAAATAACCATTTGTACCTGACCATATTTCGGCAATATCCTTTGCACATAGCCCCTTACTAAATGGTAAAGGAACGAATAATAAAAACAAAGGTAATAACCCGATTAAAAGCATTACAACAAGGTTTTGGTCCTCGTCCATTTTATTCCAGTGATATTTTCTCTTAATAATATCCTGCACTATTTTTACAAATGCAACTATAAGCCTGCCTATCAGCTTATGATACACTGCAATTATAGCAAGCAATGTACCCAGATGAAGCATAACACTGAAAAACAGGTTACTTTCTTCTATTCCCAAAATATGCTGTGATATAGCCAAATGGCCACTGCTTGATACAGGCAGAAACTCTGTTAACCCCTGCACTATACCCTGAATTATAGCTTCAAAAATACTCATATGTATAACCTCCTTGATAAAGCCTTGCTTCAATAGCTGAAGCAAGGCAACAAATCTTACAATAATCAATAAAAGAGATTTCAGAAAAGACTTTGCTACTGCTTGCTTTTCTTTTTACTTTGCTTTGGTGCTTTACTTTTATCAATCATTTTATACAAACAATCAAGGGCATCTCTTACTGTACCAACCTCATCTATTAAGCCTTCCTCTACTGCTTCCTCTCCTTCAAGAATAGTACCTACATCAAGAACAAGCTCCTGTGTATTCATAGCAAGCTCATTATATCTTCTATGAGGAATATTAGAATTATTACTTACAAAGGTTGTTATTCTATCCTGCATTTTTCTGAAATACTCAAAGGTTTGAGGTACCCCCAGTGTTAAGCCGGTAGTACGCACAGGATGTACTGTCATTGATGCTGAGCGAGCGATAAACGAGTGCTTTGCAGCCACAGCCAACGGTATACCTATTGAGTGACCTCCACCCAAAACTATTGAAACTGTAGGCTTTTTTAAGCCTGCAAGCACCTCTGCAATAGCTAAGCCAGCCTCTACATCTCCACCAGCTGTATTAAGCAATACCAGCACACCGTCTATATCCTTGCTTTCTTCTATTGCAACCAGCTGTGGAATTACATGCTCATACTTTGTGGTTTTATTCTGTGGTGGCAAAACATTATGCCCTTCTATCTGCCCTATTACTGTTAAGCAATGTATTACATAACCACCTGACACAATTATAGAACCACATTCTCTTATTTGCTCAAGTGCATCATTGCTTATTGGAGTATCCTCCTGAGAGATTTCCTCCTGCTCGTCATCATTTGAAGTGTTTGATTTACCCTTAGTGTTTGTTTTATTACTTCCCACTATTTATGCACCTCCTGAAAAACATTGTTTTCCAAAAGGCTAAAAATATACATTATAATTATATCACCTATATTTTTATAAAGCAATAAAGATTATACAGTTAATAAAAAAGAAAATTCTATTTTATTTTCCACACCTTGGGTAAAAGTTTATGTATAAATTACAATTAATAAAAGCCTGCTTAGGTTATATAATATTATTACAACATCAATTTAATAAACAGCCGAAAAAAATCAAAAAAAGATTTAAACAGGCAAAATTATTATATACGGTGTTGTTTAATATATGAGTTAAAAAAAATAAAGTAAATACAGTAAAGGTAATTATAATTCTATAAGGCTGGTGTAATGCACTAAGCTTAAATAAAGCAGAATTTTTTACTGTAAAAAGCAATTTAAAATTGAAATGAAAAACTAAAAAAGAAAAACTAAAAAGGAGAAAATATTATGTCATCATCAAATAATAATCAGTTAAATGTACCTGAGGCAAGAGAAGCTATGGAGCGTTTTAAGATGGAGTGTGCAAACGAAGTAGGCGTAAACCTAAAGCAGGGTTATAACGGCGATATCACAGCACGTCAGGCTGGTTCAATCGGTGGTATGATGGTTAAGAAGATGATTGAAAGCTACGAGCAGAATATGAAATAAAACAAATAATAATTCGTAGTTTTTAAGCTACAAAAACAAAGGTGGGCATTAATTTACCCACCTTTGTTTTTGAATTAAATTCGATAATTCAAATATAATAGTATATACTATTGTAAAAAACAACAAAATAAA
This sequence comes from Acutalibacteraceae bacterium, assembly GCA_036309185.1. Classification (GTDB taxonomy): domain Bacteria; phylum Bacillota; class Clostridia; order Oscillospirales; family Acutalibacteraceae; genus CAG-964. Next base: position 6,526 of record JAXJUF010000068.1, on the reverse strand, counting down.
GCATAGTATAATATTGCATTTATAGAATTGCTATGATATAATTACTGTGCAATTAACCATCAACCATACCCCCAAGTATGGTTGCCGTCCTACCATGTTAGTCAGACAAGGTAGGACATTTTTTATAGAATAAAAGCAGGAAGTTTAAGTTCTTCCTGCTTTATATTATTTAATCACATATATTATTTTCGTCACAGCTACCATCACAGCTCTGATACTCAGGTACATCTAAGCCCAATTCATTTTCTGCTACCTTTAGCATTATTGCACATTCAATACGCTTTTTGAAAAGCTCACAGCCATACTTGTAAATACCTGTTATATCGCCTGTAGCGTGGTATGAGTTTGCTGCACAACCACCACTACAGTATAATCTAGCCCAGCAATCGTCACATTCTCTTCTTGCAAAAACATTACATTTTCTGAACTTATCCTGAATTTCAGTATTTTTTACACCGTTCCATACATCACCAAGACTATATTTAGGGTCACCAACAAACTGATGACAAGGGAACAGCTCTCCCCAAGGTGTAACAGCCATATATTCTGTTCCACTACCACAGCCTGCCACTCTTTTATATATACAAGGACCGTGCTCAAGGTCTATCATATAATGGTAGAATGTAAAAGGTCTACCCTCTTGCTCTCTTTTTAGCATTTCTTTAGCCAAAATTTCATACTGCTCAAAGATTTTTGGCAAATCCTCGTCAGTAAGTGCATATGGATCGTCTGGTGAACAAACTACAGGCTCCATACTTAGCTCGGTAAACCCAAGCTCTGTCATATGAAATATATCATTTGTAAAATCAACATTATTATGTGTATATGTACCACGCATATAGTAGCCCTGATTTCCACGCTTTTCGACAAATCTTTGGAACTTAGGCACGATTGTATCATAGCTACCCTTACCCTGATAATTAACTCGAAGATGGTCATGAATTTCTTTTCTTCCGTCAAGACTTAAAACAACATTGTGCATTTCTTTATTAGCAAATTCGATCACATCATCGTCAATTAAAATACCATTTGTTGTAAGAGTAAATCTGAAATTTTTATTAAACTGCTTTTCGATACTTCTTGCATAGGCTACAAGCTGTTTTACAACATCCCAATTCATAAGAGGCTCTCCACCAAAAAAGTCAACCTCTAAATTACGTCTGTTACCTGAATTAGCTACAAGAAAATCAAGAGCCTGCTTACCTACCTCAAATGACATTAATGCTCTGTCACCCTGATATTTACCCTGACTTGCAAAGCAATAGCTACAATTAAGGTTACAGGTATGTGCAACGTGCAAGCAAAGTGCCTTTATATCTGTGTTCTTTTTCTTAAAATCTATTGCAGACTGTGCATATGAGCTATCTGCAAAAAGCTTACCATTATCTTTAAGCTCTGTTATATCATCGTAGCACTCTTCAAGCTCTTCCTTTGTAATCTGTTGATTGTCAGCGTATTTTTCAAGCATTGCAGAAATAATTTCTTCCCTTGAGCTTGTTTGATACATTTCAATCATATCATACGCTACTTCGTCTACACTATGTACAGAGCCACTACCCTCGTCTATAATTATGTTATATCCGTTTAATTTATATTGATGAATCATTATTTTACCTCTTTAATCACAAAATAAAATGCCGCAACACACAACAGTGGGTATGCGGCACTTTTCGCAAAAATTAATTACTTGCTCTTCTTCTCACAAGGCTGGTTAGCAACACCGCAAGATGTTTTACAAGCTGACTGGCATGATGTCTGGCACTCGCCACAGCCACCGTTCTTTACGCTTTTTGCAAGATCTCTTGTCTTTAGAGTTTTAATTCTTTTCATGGTTATTTCTCCTTTCACAATTATGTATAAGTTAACCATAGATACATTTTACAACTTTTCATTAATTATGTCAATATATGTGTAGAGATTTACACGCTTCTTTAATAAATTCAAATTGTAGGTTGGTATAATTACGTTTTAACATACAGAAGATATAATTATCTCCTTTTACAAAATATATAACATTTGGGTATGATTTTATAAGCCAAAACCAGCTTTACTTATTAAGTATTTTATAATTCCTACTAAAAAGGTGTAAATTTATTTTAAATATCTCAATTCCTATTGAAATTATTGGAATTAAGGTTTATAATAGCTATGCAAATAATAAATAGAGGACTTATATATGAAAAGTGTAGAAATTTTTACTGATGGTGCCTGTTCAGGTAATCCTGGTCCTGGTGGTTGGGGTGCTATATTAAGATATAAATCAACTGAAAAGGAAATTTCAGGAGGAGAAGCCAATACCACCAACAACAGAATGGAAATTACTGCCGTTATTGAGGCTTTAGCCCTACTTAAAGAGCCTTGCGAGGTTACATTATATAGTGACTCTCAATATGTTTGTAATGCACTTACAAAGGGCTGGGCTAAAAAGTGGCAGGCTAACAATTGGATGCGTAACAAAAGCGACCCTGCACTTAACCCTGATTTGTGGGAAAGGCTATTATCTTTATATGAAAAGCACAATGTAAAGATTGTATGGGTAAGAGGACACGCAGGACACCCCGAAAACGAGCGATGCGACAAATTAGCTGTTGCTCAGGCTAAAAAATATGCCTAATCTATAATAAAAATTTGATTAATACTTTGCATTTGCAAGTTATTTTTATATTCTATATTAAGGAAGTGTTATTTTATATGAATAAAATATACGCAGATAATGCCGCAACAACGGCACTTTCTCCACAGGTGCTTGAGGATATGATGCCATATCTTACTCAGGTATATGGTAATCCATCAAGTATGTACTCTGTTGGAGCAGAAGCTAAAAAGGCTGTGGAAACAGCAAGAGAAGACATTGCTAACGCTATAAATGCAGAGGCAAGAGAAATATTCTTTACATCAGGTGGTAGTGAGTCTGACAACTGGGCTATTAAGGGTGTGGCTAAGGCTCTTAAAGCTAAGGGTAAAAATCACATTATCACCACTGCATTTGAGCATCACGCAGTGCTACACACCTGCGAGGCTTTGAAAAAAGAGGGCTTTGAAATTACCCTACTTGATGTTCACAGTGACGGTTTAGTTCGTCCTGAAGAGCTTGATGCTGCTATTAAGGATACTACTGCTATTGTAAGCATTATGTATGCAAACAACGAGATTGGAACAATTCAGCCAATAGCAGAGCTTGGTGCAATATGTAAAAAGCACGGTGTTATATTCCATACTGACGCTGTTCAGGCTATGGGTAATGTACACATTGATGTAAAGGCACAGAATATTGATATGCTATCTATGACAGCACATAAGCTACACGGTCCTAAGGGCTGTGGTGCTTTATATGTAAGAAAGGGTATTCGCCCACAAATTCTTATAGATGGTGGTGCTCAGGAGCGTGGTATGCGTGCAGGTACTGAAAATGTTGCAGGTATTGTTGGTCTTGCAAGTGCTGTAAAGCGTGCTGTAAACACTATTGACGAGCGTACTGAAAAGCTTACAAAAATGCGTAACAGACTTATCGACAGTCTTTCTCAGATTGAAAGAAGCAGACTTAACGGTGACAGAGATAAGAGATTACCAGGTAACATTAATATGTGCTTTGAGGGTATTGAGGGCGAGGCTCTTCTATTAAGACTTGACCTTAAAGGAATTTGTGCTTCATCTGGCTCAGCCTGCACATCGGGTTCTCTTGACCCTAGCCATGTTCTGCTTTCAATAGGCTTACCACACGAAATAGCACACGGCTCTTTAAGACTTTCTTTCAGTGATGATACAACAGACGAAGAGATTGATTATATCGCTAAGTGTGTACCAGAGGTAGTTACAACCTTGCGTTCAATGTCACCTGTATGGGAAAGAATCAAAGCTGAAGAAAAAGCATAATATTTTAAAATATAAAACAGAGTTTAGATATCTCTGTTTCTTATGGCTTGTTTGAAAGTACTTTTTCAAATAGCCATTTACATCTGAATATATCAAAAATAGGAGAGATTAAAAATGTCATATAGTGAAAAGGTTATGGATCACTTTGCTAATCCAAGAAACGTTGGCGAGATTGAAAATGCTGACGGTATAGGCGAGGTTGGTAACGCAAAATGTGGAGATATTATGAAAATGTATATCAAGGTTGATAACAATGTTATTACTGATGTAACATTTAAAACATTTGGCTGTGGTGCAGCTATTGCTACAAGCTCAATGGCTACAGAGCTTATTAAGGGTAAAACTATTGATGAGGCATTAAAGCTTACTAACAAAGCAGTTATGGAGGCTTTGGATGGTTTGCCACCAGTAAAGGTTCACTGCTCTGTTCTTGCAGAGCAGGCTATTAAGGCTGCTGTAAGTGATTACTACACAAGACAAGGCATTGACCCTACACCAATAGTAGGTGTAATTAAAGAGTGTGAGCATGACCATGCTTGTGGTTGCGATTTATAATTTTGCAATAATTCAAACTTGAATTTGCAAGGGAGCATTTATATGCTCCCTGTTTTTTATGTCATAACATAGCTTTTTAGCTGATTTTCAACAGCAAAAAGGGGTTTTATTGTTAATTTACATAAAGTTAAAAAGTAAATTTGAAATTTCAAAAAGTTTTAGTTGCATTTTAAATAGCTTTATGCTAAAATTTTATTGTCGGCAATAGAGCTGTATTTTTTGAGTAGCTATGTCTACAACAGCCAGCCTGTTGTAGACATATTTTATAGCTGGTATTTAAATATGTTAATTTAAATAATGCATAAATGGTAATAATATCAGTATATTATATTTATGATCTCAGGAGTATCTGAAAACAGACAATTTTTTTGAGTTTTTAGATACGACCTAATATATTGCTTTAAGGAGGACATATATCAATGTCATATGTAAGTGAACAACTTGAACTACTAAAGAAGAAGAATTCAAACGAGCCTGAGTTTATTCAAGCTGCTACAGAGGTTTTAACATCACTTGAGCCTGTATTCGAGCAGAATCCAAAGTACGAAGAGTACAGCATTCTTGAGAGAATTACTGAGCCTGAAAGAGTTATTATGTTTAAAGTACCTTGGGTAGATGATAACGGCAAAATGCAGGTTAACAGAGGCTTTAGAGTACAGTTCAATAGTGCTATCGGACCTTACAAGGGTGGTCTAAGACTTCATCCTTCAGTAAATCTTGGCATTATTAAGTTCCTAGGTTTCGAGCAGATTTTCAAGAACTCTCTAACAGGTCTACCAATCGGTGGCGGTAAGGGTGGCTCTGACTTTGACCCTAAGGGCAAGAGCGACAGAGAGATTATGGCATTCTGCCAGAGCTTTATGACAGAGCTAAGCAGACACATTGGTGCTGATACAGACGTTCCTGCTGGTGATATCGGTACAGGTGCAAGAGAAATTGGCTATATGTTCGGCCAGTATAAGAGATTAAAGAATGTTTACGAGGGTGTACTAACTGGTAAGGGTCTAACTTACGGTGGTTCACTTGCAAGAACACAGGCTACAGGCTACGGTCTTCTTTACTTTACAGAGGAAATGCTAAAGCAGAATGGTTATGAGCTTAAGGGTATGACAGCTTGCGTATCTGGTGCTGGTAACGTTGCTATTTATGCTACTGAGAAGGCTATTCAGCTAGGTGCTAAGGTTGTTACTCTTTCTGATTCAACAGGTTGGATTTATGATGCTGAGGGTATTGACCTTGATGCTGTTAAGGAGATTAAGGAAGTTAAGAGACAGCGTCTATCAGAGTACAAGAACTATCGTCCAAATGCAGAATACCACGAGGGTAAATTCGACTGGTCTGTTAAGTGTGACATCGCTCTACCTTGTGCTACACAGAATGAGCTTCTAATTGACGATGCTAAGAGATTGATTGCTAACGGTGTTATTGCTGTTGCAGAGGGTGCTAATATGCCTACAACTCTTGACGCTACACACGAGCTACAGAACAACGGTGTTCTATTTGCACCTGGTAAGGCTGCAAATGCAGGTGGTGTTGCTACTTCTGCTCTTGAAATGAGCCAGAACTCAATGCGTCTATCATGGTCATTTGATGAGGTTGACGCTAAGCTACAGGGTATTATGGTTAATATCTTCAACAACGTTTCTACAGCTGCTACTAAGTACGGCTTCGAGAAAAACTATGTTGTTGGTGCTAACATTGCAGGCTTCGAGAAGGTTGCAGAGGCAATGATCGCTCAGGGCGTTTAATTAACAATATAAACAATTTAAGGCTACTCATTTTATGGGTAGCCTTTTCTAGTGGGAATATTTTATGCTAAAATCCCGAGTACATAGCCTTGATGTATGTACTCGGGATTTATTATGATGATTTCTATGGCTCTATAATAAATGGGCTCTATAATAAATGTTGGGGTAAAGAAAAATAGAGCCAAAAAAATTAATAAAAAAGTAAGGCATATTTTGAAAAAATCCTGTAAAATGAAAAGCGATGAAACTACCATTTCAGGAGGTCAAAATATGCCTTACATTAATTTTACAGAAAAACTATTTGGATTGCAAGACTTAATTATTACAAATATAAAAGAATCAGATAGGAC
>JAXJUF010000067.1:0-19833 GCA_036309185.1 Acutalibacteraceae bacterium | reverse complement strand
CCATAGTGACCATTTGGGATATGTATATAGTGCAGATAGTGCGTATATATATACAATAGAAGGTAATACAGGAAGCAACAACGCAGATTACTCAAGTGTAATGTATAAGCGATATAGTCGTAGTAACGGTGTTATTAACGGTTATTTTAGACCGAACTATAACGAGGAGAGTGATGATATGAATTTTAAAAAGGGAGATAAGTCAGACGGTGTGCTTGCTTATAAATCAATGCTTATACAGGCTCGTACATTGGGCTTGATAACCCAGAAGGTAAATGCTGATAATGTATTTGGTGAGGGTACACTAGCAGCTACCAAGCAGGTGCAGAAAAAGTATAAGCTTGAAGAGGATGGTATTGCAGGAAAAAATACTATAACAGCACTTCATAATGCTATAAGTAAAGAGCTTGAAGATGTGAAAAATGCAATAATTAATAGTACAATAGACTATCTTGAAAAGGGTCTTAATTAATGAATGAGATAATTGTTGCGTTAATAGGCTTGCTAGGCTCGGGTTGTGGTGCTTTGGTTGGTATTGTCTTACAGTCCAGGCTGATAAAGTATAGAATAGAACAGCTTGAGAGAAAGGTAAGCGAGCACAACAATTTGGTGGTAAGAACCTATGAAATAGAAAAACAGCTTCAGATACAAAGTGAAAAAATGTCAGTTGCAAATCATCGCATTGCAAATCTTGAGGAGGTGGTAAAGAATGACAGAGTTTGCTAACGTAGCAATGCTTGTGGGTTGCCTTGCAACTATTGTAAGCATTATTACTCAGGTTACCAAAGAATTAAAATTTCTGAAAGTAATACCTACATCAATTCAAGTAACAGTGCTTTCTATCGTTTTAACTGTACTATCTTATATTGCATACACAGCATACTACAGTGTTGCAATAGAATGGTATATAATTATAGGTGCAGTTATAGGTGGCTTTATAGTAGCCTTTGTTTCTATGTTTGGTTGGGAGAAGCTGTATGGAATTTATAACAGATACAAAAAAGAATAATTGCAATTTGATTGAAATATAAGTAGTAAAGGCTGACTTACCGTAAAAAGTAAGTCAGCCTTTGTGTGTTTAGTGTTATATCATTAACTTAATTTATCAAATCTACGAATAAATTTTCCGTCCTTTTCAACCAGCTCGATAAACATATCATATGGTCTTGCCCAGTGCTGGTGAGTTTTAACATCAAAATAAATTACCAGCTTTTCTAGGGTTTCGCTCTGCTGTGCAACAGCTATAACCTCGTATTCGTTGCCTTTATAATGGCGATATCTTCCTAAGGTAACATCTTTAAGTGGCATAACCATTTCAACTACAGGTATATCGTAGTTGCTTGTAGCTGTAGCTGTTTCAGCCTTTACCTCGGTTTTAATCTCAGCTTTAACCTCAGTTTTAACTTCAGTCCCTGTCTCGGTCTTTATTTCAGTACTTGAAGCTTGAGTATCAGGCTTGCTTTCGATTTTTTCTTCTTTAATTTCAGTGAGATTTTCTTGTTTATTAAAGTCTATAGGGAAATCTCCGTTATTCATAACAAGTATTCTTGCACTGTTGCCTTCAATAGCAATTCTTTGATAGCCTGTATTTTCAAAGGTATCACCTGTAAGTATATCTGTGATTTTGCTGAATCCACCAACAGGATTAAACTCTATATCCTGTTGGTTTGCATTTAAATTAAGTGCAACATATACAAACTGATTGTTATAGCTACGAGAGAAAACAAGCTGTTCATTTCTTATATATTCATTTTTATAATTACCGAATTGTAGAGCCTCCAAGGAGTTGCGTATCTTACCTAGCTTTTTTAGGTATGAGTTAAGCTCCTCGTTTGCGTTTGGAATTTTTCCAAGATTAATTTCAGGTCTAAGCTCTTTATCACTGCTGTTACTTCTAGTACCCTCAACAGCCCATTCACTACCATAGTAAATTGAAGGAGTACCAGGCATACAGTACATTATGGTATAAGCATTTTTTAGATGATCTTTATTTTTTAGAGTGCTTGATATTCTATTTACATCGTGATTATCCAAAAAGCTATAAAGACATAGATTTTGATAAATTCCACCCTGTTGAAACTGTCTTTGCAAGGAATGTGCAATTTCAAAATAATTACGGTCATTGTGTGATGAATAAAGTCCCTTATAACATTCATAGTTTGTAACAGAGTCAAGAGTTTCTTTATTTGCCCAGCGATTATAATCACCGTGGATAATTTCTCCCATTAGCCAGAAGTCAGCTCTTTTAGCTTTGCAAAAGCCTTTTAATTTACGGAAAAATTCAAGGTCTATACAGTCAGCAGCGTCTAATCTTAAACCGTCTATTCCAAATTCGTCAATCCACATTCCTACAGCACCCAGTAAATGCTCAACTACCTTAGGATTTTGAAGATTAAGCTTAACTAGATCGTAGTGACCACTCCAGCCCTCATACCAAAATGGATCTCCTTTAGGGCTTCTTCCACCAAAATTCAAGTTTTGAAACCAATTGCAATATTCTGAATTGTTTAGCTTACTTTGTACATCTTTAAAAGCCCAAAAATCTCTTCCAACATGGTTAAATACACCATCTAAAACAATCTTTATTCCGTTTTTATGAAGCTCTTCGCATATTTTCTTAAAGGAGTCGTTATCACCAAGTCTGCAATCGACTTTATAGTAATCCTTTGTATCGTAGCCGTGTTTTGTTGAGTCGAATAATGGTCCTAAATATATGGCGTTTATATTAAGCTCCTTTAAGTGGGGAATCCACTCTTTTATTTTGTCTAATCTGTAGCTTGTGATACCAGCGTTATATTCCGGAGCACCACAAAAGCCCAGAGGATATATGTGATAAAATATTGATTTGTTTACCCAGTTTGTCATAAATAGTTCACCTTACTAAAAATATTATATATTAGATTATGCAGGATAAATTTATTTGGTATGTTAATATAATATAAATATCCTGAATAATCAACTATTAAATTGTAACATATCACCAAGAGTAATGCAAGTAAAAATATAAATAAAAGAGATAAACTATGTAAATGGAATAATTAAGATGATATCTATAAAATGATACAGGTTACATATATTTTAGCACGATAATACAGTGATGTAATAATATGATAATACAACGTTAGGTTTGTGAGTAATAACAATTATACCCCGAAAAATAAGAGATTATTTCTATATAAGCATTGGTAAAAAAACTAGTGTTAGCTATTGTATTTTATGTAAAAAAATGATAGTATTAAACTATAAATTTATAAGGTGGTGGTTTGGACAAAGTTTTTTTCCAAGCTTTATTAGAGATGCGTAAAAAATAATAATAGCTTGACATCTCTATTGTTTATGGTAATTATTTGGAAAATTTCAGAAGGTATATTTTAAAAAGGCAGATGACTTATATTTTGTGAGGCATATGAGTCGGGTGCGGATGTAAAGGTCTGCGATTTAGAGCAGATGCTATATGACTTAATAAAGAAAAGTCAGGGGTTAGAAATTTAGCGTAACTACAGAGTACTATGTAGTTACGCTTTTTCTATTCTTTGAAAAAATAATTTATCGGTAATTTTCTGCATTACTTGTTTAAATTTGGCGTATATGATATAATAATCATTTAGAATAGGAAAACTAGATTTTGCTTGTAAAACGGAGGTACAAATGGTTGTATTGGGTATAGACCCTGGTTATGCAATAGTGGGTTGGGGTGTGGTTTGCTATGGTAGAAATACATATAAGCCTATGGGCTATGGTGCTATTACTACCGAAGCAGATATGATGTTTAATAACAGGCTTGAATATATCTATAATAATACAAACAGACTTATACAAAAGTGCAAGCCTGATGCATTAGCTATTGAAAAGCTTTATTTTCAGAACAACCAAAAAACAGCAATAAACGTTGCACAGGCAAGGGGTGTAATACTTCTTGCGGCACAGCAAAATAATGTGCCTATTTTTGAATATACACCGTTACAGGTTAAAACAGTTGTTACAGGCTATGGTAAGGCTAAAAAGCAACAGGTAATGGAAATGACACGAAGACTTTTACAGCTCGAGAAAATTCCAAAGCCCGATGATGCTGCCGATGCTCTGGCTATTGCACTATGTCATATTCAAGCAAGAGGAAGTAATTTAAGAAGTATTATTACAAAAGGGAGATATAACTAATGTTTTACAGCCTTAGAGGTAGGTTAATATATATGGGGCAAGGCTTTGTTGCTATAGAATGTGGTGGAGTAGGCTACAAGTGTTATACATCACTTAGTACACAAAATTCTTTGCCTGCGATAAATAACGAAGCTATGCTATACACTCATCTTGTAGTAAGAGAAGATGCAATGGAGCTTTACGGCTTTGCAACAGAAAACGAGATGGAGTGCTTTAAGCTGTTGATAACAGTAAGTGGCGTTGGTGCAAAAATGGCAATTTCAATATTGTCGGTGCTTTCTGTTGAACAGCTTGTGCTTGCTGTGGCTTCGTCAGACATTACAGCTATTTCAAGAGCACAGGGTGTAGGTAAAAAGAAAGCAGAGAGAATTGTACTTGACTTAAAGGATAAAATTAAGGCATTTGACAATGTACTACCATCATCAGAATTTACAGCTACATCACCTGTAATATCTGTAAGCACAGGCAATATACCAAAGGCAGTAGAAGCGTTAACAGTGCTTGGTTTTACAGCAAACGAAGTAACACCACTGCTTAATAAAATGGATTCAACACTCCCTGTTGAACAGCTGATTAGTGCTGTGCTTAAAGAAATAGGAAGAAGATAGGAGGGTAACAGATGGATTTTGATGAAATAGACTTTGAAAATAGAATTGTAGACCCAGAGGAGTTACCCGATGAATTTGGAGATTCTGAAAATCCTCTAAGACCAAAAAATTTAGATGAATATATAGGGCAGGAAAAGGTAAAGGAAAATCTTGCGATTTATATACAGGCAGCTATACAAAGACACGAAACGCTAGACCACGTATTGTTATATGGTCCACCAGGATTAGGTAAAACAACCCTTGCTGGTATTATAGCAAACGAAATGGGGGTAAGCTTGCGTATAACCTCAGGCCCTGCAATAGAAAAGCCTGGTGATTTAGCTGCGTTACTTACAAACCTTAACGATGGTGATGTTCTATTTATAGATGAAATACATCGCCTAAACAGACAGGTAGAGGAAATTCTTTATTCAGCAATGGAGGATTTCACAATAGATATTATTACAGGTAAAGGACAAATGGCAGCTTCATACCATTTACCACTGCCAAAGTTTACCTTGGTTGGTGCAACTACCCGAGCTGGTCAAATTTCTGCACCATTGCGTGACAGATTTGGTGTTGTATTAAGGCTTGAGCTTTACACACCTGAGGAGCTTGGTAAAATTGTAACCCGTAGTGCCGGTATTTTGAATATGCCAATAGATGAAGACGGTGCTTTAGAGATAGCCTCACGTTCAAGAGGTACACCACGAATAGCCAACAGACTTTTAAAGCGTGTGCGTGATTTTGCACAGGTTATGAGCAACGGTGTAATCAACTGCGAGGTATCACAATTAGCACTTGAACGAATGGAGATAGACGAACTGGGATTAGACTCTAACGATAGAAGAATGATAGAGGCTATGATAAAATTCTATAAGGGTGGCCCTGTAGGCGTTGAAACTCTGGCTGCTACAATAGGAGAAGAGGCTGTAACCATTGAAGATGTATATGAGCCATATCTTATGCAGATAGGCTTTTTAAACCGTACACCAAGGGGTAGATGTGTTACAGAGCTTGCCTGCAGACATTTAGGCTATAATTATCCGTCAGCCGATAATGGTATGCAGTCGTTAATTTAGAGAGTTTAGAGGAATTGTTTTATGTTAGCGATAATTGGTGCAGTTTCATTTTTAGTTGTAATAGTAATGAGCTTCCTTCTAATATGTGGAGTACCATTAGGTGAGTTCACAATGGGAGGAGAGCTACTTGATAATGTTCCGAAAAAAATCAGGATTGTGATAGCTGTATCTCAGCTTATAGTCCAATTGTTTTTTACGGTAGTTGTTTTACAGGCTGGTGGAATTATACCACTGTGGTTTTCTGAAAAGATAACTAAAATTATTTGTATAGTAATGGCTGTATATCTTTCAATTAATACGGTTATGAACCTTTTCTCAAAAAGCAAAAAAGAAAAGCTTGTTATGACACCAATAGCTTTGATTAGTGCAATTTGTTTTTGGATAACAGCGTTACAGATGTGATATTGACTATAAAATAGCAAAAATATTTTTTAAATAAATTAAGAATAAATAGAAATTTGGAGGTTTTATTATGGGAAGACTATTTGGAACAGACGGTGCAAGAGGTGTAGCTAATACAGAGCTTACATGTGAGCTTGCTATGAATATAGGTAGAGCAGCTGCAATGGTGCTTACAGAGCAGAGTGATAAAAAGCCGGTTTTTGTAATCGGTAAGGATACACGTTTAAGCTCAGATATGCTAGAGGGTGCTATTATTGCAGGCTTATGCTCAGTTGGTGCAGATGTTATAACACTAGGTGTTGTTCCTACTCCTGCTGTTGCTTTACTTGTAAAGAAGTATAATGCAGATGCTGGTATTATGATTTCAGCATCACACAACCCATTTGAATTTAACGGAATTAAAATATTCAGTGGCACAGGCTTTAAACTACCTGATAGCCTTGAAGAAGAAATTGAAGCAATCGTTCTTGACAATGCAAAGCCATATAAGGTTGCAGATATGGATAAGCTAGGTAAGGTAACAGTAGCAAACGAGGCTGTAAACGAGTATGTTGACCATGTTGTTTCTACTGTACCAGAAAAGCCACAGGGCTTAAAGGTAGCATTTGACTGCTCAAACGGTTCTTCTTCTCGTACAGCTAAGGCTATTTTTGAAAAGCTAGGTGTAGAGTGCTATATTACACATAACACACCAGATGGTACAAATATCAATAAGGATTGTGGCTCAACACATATCGAAGCACTTGCAGAGTATGTAAAGGCTAATAATCTTGATTGTGGTATAGCATTCGACGGTGACGCTGACAGATGCTTGGCTGTTGACGAAAATGGTGAGCTTGTGGATGGTGATTTTATCATTGCAATGTGTGCTCTTGACCTTAAAGAAAGAGGTCTTTTAAAGAATAATACAGCTGTTGGTACAGTTCTTACAAATATGGGCTTTAATAAGTTCTGTGAAGAAAATGACATTAGCTTTGAGGCTACTAAGGTTGGTGACAGATATGTTCTTGAGTCAATGGTAGCAAATGATTATGTTATCGGTGGCGAGCAAAGTGGTCACGTAATCTTCCTTGATTACTGCACAACAGGTGACGGTCAAACAACAGCTGCACAGCTACTAAGCCTAATGAAGCGTAAGGGACAGAAGCTTTCAGAGGCTGCTAAGGTTATGAAGAGATACCCACAGGTAATGGTAAATGTACATATTTCACCAGAGGGTAAAAATAAAGTAAACAGTGATGATGACGTACAGGCAAAGGTTGCACAGGTTGAAAAACAGCTTGAGGGTCATGGTAGAATTATAGTAAGAGAATCAGGTACAGAGCCACTTGTAAGAGTTATGCTAGAGGGTGACAACTACGCAGAAATTGAAGCTCTTGCAAACGAAACAGCAGAAATTGTAAAGGCTAAGCTAGGATAATAATTAGTTTAATTTCAGGAGGAAAACACAGTGCGAGTAGCAAATTGGGAAGATTATGAGCTTATAGATGCTTCAGCAGGAGAAAGACTTGAGCGTTGGGGTGATATAATATTAATAAGACCAGACCCTCAGATTATCTGGAACACACCAAAGGAGCATTATCTATGGAAGCAGGCACATGCCCGTTATCACCGTTCTTCAACAGGTGGTGGCAAATGGCAGGTATACAAAAAAATACCTGATGTATGGCAGATAAAAAATAAGGATATATGCTTTCAGATAAAGCCAATGGGCTTTAAGCACACTGGTGTTTTCCCCGAGCAGGCAACAAACTGGGATTTTGTAGATAAGCTTATTCGTGAATCTAAAAAAGAGGTTAACGTGCTTAATCTTTTTGCATATACAGGTGGTGCAACTCTTGCTTGCCTTAATGCTGGTGCAAGAGTTTGCCATGTAGATGCATCAAAGGGTATGGTACAGTGGGCAAAGGAAAATGCACAGGTGTCAGGCTTGTCGGGCAAGCCTGTACGCTGGCTTGTTGATGACTGTATAAAGTTTGTACAGCGTGAGCAACGCAGAGGTAATAAGTACGACGGAATTATAATGGATCCACCTTCATATGGCAGAGGCCCTAATGGTGAGGTGTGGAAGCTGGAGGAACAGCTTTATTCTCTGGTAGAGCTATGCTCAACCGTACTTTCAAAAAATCCTAAATTCTTTGTTCTTAACTCCTATACAACAGGTCTTTCACCAGCTGTAATGGAATACCTACTTGGCACAGTTCTTGTACCAAAATTTGGTGGCAAGGTAAGTGCTGACGAAATAGGCTTGCGTGTAACAAACACAGGCTTGGTATTACCTTGTGGTTCAACTGCAATCTGGCAGAGAGATTGATAGTAAATTCACATAGGAGAAATAAAATGGATGATTTAATCGAACTTTTATTAGAGCTATTAGAATGCTTTTTCGATATTTCACTAAATAGTAGAAGAGTACCTAAAATAATAAAATATATAATTGTTATACTACTTTGTACTGTTTTGATATTGTTGAGTATAACCATCGGATTAAAATTTTCTATGATATGGGGCAAAATTTTTTGTTTTGTTATTGCATTTGTATTTTTTATATTTGGAATACGAAAGCTGATTAAAATTTACAGAAGCTAGGTTGTATTTGAAAGCTTGAAATTTCATTAAAAGGGGTGACACTGTGGCTGATTTTATAAAGGTAGACAACGTGAGTTTTTATTACGAAGATAACAGGGTGCTTGATGATATCTCTCTATCGGTTAAAGAGGGAGAATTTGTGGCATTGCTTGGTCATAATGGCTGTGGTAAATCTACAATGGCAAAGCTCTTTAATGTATTGCTTTCTCCGAATAGTGGTACTGTAACAATAGACGGTATTACACCCAAAACAGAGGATGATGTATACGAAATTCGTAGTAGAGTTGGTTTAGTGCTACAAAACCCCGATAATCAGCTTGTAGCTACAATAGTAGAGGAAGATGTAGCCTTTGGACCTGAAAATTTAGGTATACCACCAAAGGAGATACGAGAGCGTGTAGATAATGCTTTAAAGGCTGTTGATATGTACCACTATCGTAAGCACGCACCTCATAAGCTGTCAGGTGGACAAAAGCAGAGAGTAGCTATTGCAGGAATAATTGCAATGGAGCCAAAATGCATAGTATTAGACGAGCCAACAGCAATGCTTGACCCAAAGGGTAGGCAAGAGGTAATGCAAACCATAAAAAAGCTAAACAAAGAGCATAATATAACAATAGTTCTGATTACCCATTATATGGACGAGGCTGTACAGGCTGATAGAGTAATTGTAATGGATAAGGGTAAGGTGCTTACACAGGGTACACCTCAACAGGTTTTCAGCAATGTAGAGCTACTTAAAAGCCACGCATTAGATGTACCACAATCAGTAGAGCTTATGTATCTTTTGCAACAAAACGGTGTAAACATAAGCACTTTACCATTAACACCACAGAAATGTGTTGAAATGCTGGAAGAGTTAATTGACAGTAGAAAATGATTACTGTTAAAAAAATTTTACAAGGAGTTGAAAGAATGAGCATTGTAGAAGTAAAAAATCTAACCTATAAATACGCAGTAGGAACACCCTTTGAAAAAACAGCAGTAGAAAATGTATCGTTTTCTATAAACAAGGGCGAGGTTGTAGGTGTTATAGGTCACACAGGCTCAGGTAAATCAACTTTGGTACAAATGCTTAATGGTCTTGTAAAGCCAAGCAGTGGAAATGTATTTATAGATGGTAAGGATATATGGGCAGAGCCTAAAAAGATAAGAAATGTAAGATTTAAGGTAGGTATGGTTTTTCAATATCCAGAGTATCAGCTTTTTGAGGATACAGTAGAAAAGGATATAGCCTTTGGACCTACCAATATGAATTTATCACAGAATGATATAGAAGTTCGTGTAAAGCAAGCATCAGAATTTGCTGGCTTGCCTAACGAGCTTCTTAAAAAGTCACCATTTGATTTGTCGGGTGGTGAAAAACGCAGAGTAGCTATTGCAGGTGTAATAGCTATGGATCCAGAGGTTCTTATTTTAGACGAACCAACAGCAGGCTTAGACCCTATGGGTAGAGAAAAACTGCTTAAACAAATCAGTAAATATCATAAAGATAGAGGAAATACCATTTTAATTGTTTCGCACAGTATGGAGGATATCGCAAGAATTTCTGACAGAGTGCTTGTTATGAACAAAGGTAAAATGGAGCTTTTAAGCACCCCCGAAAATGTTTTTGCACAGGGGGATAGGCTAAACGAAATGGGATTAAAAATTCCACAAATTACGCAAATAATGAACACCCTGCACCAACAGGGCTACAACGTGAACAAGGGTGTTCTTACTATAGAAGAGGCTGTAAAACAGCTTTTACCAATACTTAACAAGGGGGCAGGTAATTGATACGTGATATAACACTGGGACAATTCTTCCCTGGAAACTCAATTATTCATAAGCTTGACCCACGAGTAAAAATATTATTGATTGTAGCTTTTATCATCTTGCTATTTTTAACAAGCAATTTTATCTCACTGGCATTTATGACGGTAGTTGTTTTTGCAGTAATATTGCTTACTAAAATACCTGTTAAAATGTATTTTAAAGGGCTAAAGTCAATTTTATTTATTCTTATTTTTACATCAGTACTTAATATGTTTTACGGTACAGGTGAACCACTGTGGCAACTCGGCTTTTTAAAAATAACAGCAATGGGTATAAACAGAGCAGTTTTTGTAGCTGTAAGAATTATAACACTTATCCTTACAAGCTCAGTACTTACCTATACTACATCACCAACAGACCTTACAGACGCACTTGAGCGACTAATGAAGCCACTTGCAATTTTTCATATCAAGGTTCACGAAATAGCAATGATGATGACAATAGCACTTCGCTTTGTTCCAACACTGCTTGAAGAAACCGATAAAATTATGAATGCACAAAAATCAAGAGGTGCAGATATGGAGAGTGGGGGAATTATAAAAAGAGTAAAGGCAATGGTGCCTGTGCTTGTGCCATTGTTTGTGTCTGCCTTTAACAGAGCCTATGAGCTTGCAGTGGCTATGGAATGTCGTTGCTATCGTGGTGGAAATGGCAGAACAAGAATGAAAACTCTTCATATAACAAAGAAGGATGTAATTGCAGTTTTAGCTTCAGTTGTAATGCTGGCAATAGTAATTTTATTAAATGTAATGTTCGGAGCAATAGAGAAATGAGAAATTTTTTAATAACAATTTCATATAATGGTAGTAAATACCACGGCTGGCAAATTCAAAATAATGCTTTAGCTGTGCAAGAGGTTTTTCAAAATGCACTTGAAAATATTATTCAAAAAACTCCCTATGAAATAAAAGGTTGTTCAAGAACAGACAGTGGTGTTCACGCAAATATGTATTGTATAAGCCTGAAAATGGAGCATAGCATACCTTGCCACCGTTTACTTACAGCACTAAACAGATTTTTACCTTTAGATATTGCAGTGCTTGATGTAGAAGAAAAGCCACTTGATTTTCACGCTAGATACAGCTGTAAAAGTAAGCAGTATGTATATAAAATATGGAATAGTCAGGTGCGTAATCCGTTTTTAGACGGTCTGGCTTATTATTATAAATATCCTATTGATGTAGAGGTGCTAAACAAGGCTTGTAAGGCTTACATAGGTAAGCACGATTTTACATCGTTCTGCACAATAGATAATCGTAAAATGGAGGATATGACACGAAATGTTCTTGATTTTACAGTAGAACGACAGGGTGATATGGTACTGCTTACAGTAGAGGCAGACGGATTTCTATATAATATGGTTCGCATTATGGTGGGTACACTTATAAGAATAGCAGAGGGTAAATTTGAACCTGACTGTATAGAGGGTATAATAAACGCAAAAGACAGAGCCAAAGCAGGTCCAACAGCCCCAGCGTGTGGCTTGTATCTTAATAAGGTTAGGTATTAATTAGGGGATTAGAAGTTTATTTACAGTATATTATATGTAATAAAAGGAAGTGTAAGCAGTGAAGTGGAAAAAAAGCAAGAGAGAAATGCTTAGCTATGAGGATAAACCAATAGAAGAATATGAGCGAGAAGAATACAGAAGAAAGCCAAAATTAGAGTCGAAGCTACCTAAAAATAAGGTAAAAATTCTTATTGGAATTTTTATTGTTCTTGTGGTAGTAGTAGCAGGCTTTGCTTTATGGGAATATATTGCACCTGATGCCTTGCTTAACAGTGTTGCATCATCAAAGGTAAAGGGCAACGGATTTCCTGTAAAAATAGAAGGAAAGGTTGTAGAAGAAAGTGACACCTGTGTGCTTAATAATAACCTTGCGTATATAAGCGAAACACAGTTTCAGGTAATAAATAGCAATGGTGGTTTGGTTATAGATGAAAGAATTAAATTTGCTTCACCAGCCATAACCTCTTGTGGAACATCAGCTATAATTTACGACAGAGATGGCAAGCATTATGAGATAGAAAATAGTATTGGAACACAGTATAAGGGTGAGGCAGATGATGATATTTTTTCTGCTGTAATGCTCGAAAACGGTTGCTATGCTTTACTTACTAAAAAATCAGGTTATACTTCAAAGCTTACTGTGTTTAACAGTGATCATACACAGAAATATGCTTACTATTTTTCAGAATGCTATGCAACAGATGTTTCACTTAACAAGGATGCTACAAGAGCTGTAGTATGTGGACTTAATACAGCCGAGGGCGATATTGTTTCAAAAATATATGTTTTAGACTTCACAAAAGAAGAGCCTGTGGCTAAAATGGATTTTAAAGGTAATACTATTTATGATGTTGAATTTTTAGAAAATGGTAACATTGCCGCAGTGGGTGATTTATCTACTATGATTATTACATCTGATTATCAGCAAAAATATGAATTTACCTACAATGGCTACAATCTTACAAGCAGAGCAATAGACAAAGACGGAATATATCTTTCTCTGTCACCATTTACAGATGGAAAAAGCTGTGAGATATGGCATATTTCACAGGCAGGATTAACTACAATTACAAAAACAGGGCTTTCAACTGTTTCTATGGATAATAATAGAAATATAGTTGCAATATTAAGCGATAATAAAATAACAACCTTTAATACAGCAACACAAAAAAAGGTTGCTGAATATAGTGCTGGTATTGATGCCAAGAGTATTAGATTTGCAAATGAAAATACTATTTATGTTGTAGGTACAAGTGAGATAAGAGAAGTAAAATTAGCTTAGCTTAAATAATTAACAATTTGATAATTGTATTTTAGGATGTAATATGTTATATTAATTCAAATACAGTGCGAGGTTTAATGTGAATAATTTTGATTTAATAATGGTAGCAGTTATACTAATTCTTTCCATTGTAGGCTTTGCCAGAGGTGCAGTTAAGACGATAATATCCGTTGTGGGTGGCGTTTTAAGCTATGTGCTGTCTTATACATTAGGAAAAAGATTGGCTGAGCCTGTGTATAATTATTTTTTTAAAGAGTCTGTTGAAAAAAAGATTTCATTGCAGGTTACTGATTTGCTTGAAAACGGTAATGGTAATATAGGAGATTCTATAACAGAGTCATTACCTGCTCCTTTGCAATTTTTTGCTAATGATACTGATTTGATAGATTCTTTAAATAATGTTGTAGGTGAGACCAATGCTCAGGTGGTAGAGTCTGCCACGCATATTATTCAGCAGGTTGCAGAGCCTATTTTTATCAGCTTAGTTTCTATATTGGTTACAATAGTTTTGTTTATGGCTTTTAGTGCAGTAGTATCTTTGATATTACATTTATCGAATGTTATTGATAAAATCCCTGTAGTAAGCAAAGCTAATAGAATAGTAGGAGCTATACTAGGCTTTATGTCAGGGTTAGTTCTTACCTTTGCTACAGTTTTTATATTTACACAATTTTCTCCATTTATTTCAAATGAGTCTAAATTTAATAACAATGTTCAGGAAACATCTCTGTTCTTTAAAATTTTTGCAGACGATGAAAGTACAGCTTATATTGCAAATGAATATTTTGCAACAGAGCTTAGTACAGAGGGAGAGTAAGAGTATTAATGAATAGTAAGGAAGAAAAGTTGGCTGTAAACAGTGTTACAATTAATTTAGAGCGTGACGCTGTATTTACAATACCAAACATTATTTCATTTACAAGAATATTGTTGATTATTCCTTTTGTAGTATTTTTTCTGCTTGGCAAGTATCTTATAGCATTTAGCGTTATACTGCTATCAGGAATCAGTGATTGTTTAGATGGCTTTCTTGCAAGAAAGCTAAATCAAGTTTCAGAGCTTGGCAAGCTTTTAGACCCTGTGGCTGATAAACTTACATTAATTTCAGTAGTAATCTGTATGGGTGTTTTAATACCTGAGATTCTTCCGATTGCTATAGTTCTTATAATTAAAGATGTATTGATGTTAGTAGGAGGCTTTTATCTTTTAAAAAAGGAAATTATACCACCTCCTGCAAAATGGTATGGTAAGGTAGCTACTGCTGTTTTTTATGTATCTGTAATAACTATTGTGTTTTTTAAAGGACTTTTGGAATATGAGGTTTATTTGCTTACAGTAATTTTATTAGGCATTACATTTATTGTTATGATGTTTGCATTAATTAAATATGCAATTGTTTTTAAAAACCTGTTAAAAGAAAAAAGAAATATTAAATAATAAATTTTAAGAAATAGAGGATATATATATGCTATGTTGCAAATGTAATAAAAGACCGGCTATTGTCTTTGTTTCAGACACAGCCAATAATAATTCTACAAAGGGTTACTGTCTTAGCTGTGCAAACGAGCTAGGCATTAAGCCTGTAAAGGATTTAATGAAGAATATGGGCATTACAGATGACCAGCTTGAGAATATGCAAGAGTCAATGGATAGCCTTATGAGTATGAGCGAAAATGGTGAAATGCCAGATATAGAAGAGCTTATGGGTGGTGCAGATATATCATCTTTTATGGGAATGAATGGCGATCTTATGTCAGATGATGAGGATGATAGTCCAGATAAATTCACACAGGGTGGAGCACCAACCTTTCCTTTCAATATTTTTGGTGGGGGAGCACAAAGCAAAAATAAAACAGATAACCCTAAAAAAAATAAAAAGAAAAAAGAGTCAAATCATAAGCATATAGATGCTTACTGTACAAATCTTACAGAAAGAGCGAAAAATGGTAAGCTAGACAGAGTAATTGGCAGAGACAAGGAAATAGCAAGAGTAATTCAAATTTTGTCACGTAGAAGTAAGAATAACCCTTGTCTTATCGGTGAGCCTGGCGTAGGTAAAACAGCTATTGCAGAGGGTCTTGCTCTTAGAATTGCTCAGGGTGATGTGCCACAGCGTTTAAAGGATAAAGAAATACAGCTTCTTGACCTTACAGCACTTATTGCAGGTACACAGTTCAGAGGTCAGTTTGAAAGCAGAATTAAAGGCTTAACAGCTGAGGTTAAGGCAGCAGGTAATATTATTCTGTTTATTGACGAGGTTCATAATCTTGTAGGTACAGGTGATTCAGAGGGAACAATGAATGCTGCTAATATACTAAAGCCTGCACTTTCACGTGGTGAAATTCAGGTTATTGGTGCTACAACATTTAATGAATATAGAAAATACATAGAAAAGGATGCTGCTCTTGAAAGACGTTTTCAGCCTGTAACAGTAAATGAGCCTTCTATAAAGGATACAATAGAGGTTCTTACAGGTGTAAAGGATTACTACGAAATGCACCACCGTGTAGCAGTACCTGAGCAGGTAGTACGCAGAGCAGTTGTACTTTCTGAAAGATATATAACAGATAGATTTTTACCTGATAAGGCTATCGACCTTCTTGACGAGGCTTGTGCCTGTGCAGCGTTAAGCTGTAGGGCTATGGAAAAGTACGACAAGCTTTGTGATAATTTAAGATACTTAAAGGTACGTGAGGAAGAGCTTGCAGAAAATCAGGAAGCTATAGATTATGAGGCAATAGCAAAGGTACGCTCAGAGATGGCACAAACTCAAGAAAAGATAAAAGAGGTTGAGCCAGAGGCACTTGGCGTTACAGTAGAGGATAAGCACCTTGCACAGGTAATAGAGCTATGGACAGGTATTCCAGCACAAAGGGTAGAGGAAAACGAGCTTAATAAGCTTTCTGACCTTGAAATTGCTATGAAAAAGCATATTATAGGACAGGACGAGGCTGTAAATGCAATTGCCAAAGCTGTACGTAGAAGTAGAGTACAGATAAGCCCACGCAGAAGACCAGCATCATTTATCTTTGTAGGCCCTACAGGTGTAGGTAAAACAGAGCTTGTAAAGGTTCTTGCCGGAGAGCTTTTTGATACTCCAGAAACACTTATAAGACTTGATATGTCAGAGTATATGGAGAAGCACGCTGTATCTAAAATTATAGGTTCACCTCCAGGATATGTTGGCTATGACGAAGCAGGACAGGTTACAGAAAAGGTAAGAAGAAAGCCATATTCAGTGCTATTGTTTGATGAAATCGAAAAGGCACATCCAGATGTTCTTAATATACTTCTTCAAATACTTGACGAGGGTAAGGTAACAGATGCACATGGTAGAGTTGTAAACTTTGAAAACACTGTTATTATTATGACATCTAATGCAGGTAGCTCAAAATCTGAGTTTGCACTTGGATTTGGCAAAACTGATGAAGACGCAAACAAAGAAAAGGTACTTAAAGCATTAAGAGAGTTCCTAAGACCTGAATTTCTTGCAAGAGTTGATGATATTGTTGTGTTCAAAAATCTTAACGTTGAGGATTACAAGAAAATTGCGGCACTTGTACTTGATGAATATGTTGAATCACTATCTGAAAAGGGCATAGCATTTACCTATGATGAAAAGGCTACAGATTTAATAGCAAAGAAATCAGCAGGTGGCAAAAGTGGAGCAAGAGATATCCGTAACTTTATCAGACATAACGCAGAGGATAAAATTGCAACAGAAATTATCAGAAACGGTGAAGGCGTTCTTAGTATGATGGCTTTATCAGCTACAAACGAAGAGCTTGTTCTTGATGTAAAATGATAATTGAAAAAACTTTAAAAAAGCCTTACAATATATGTAAGGCTTTTTTTATCAATGAGGGGGAAGTTTATGCAAAGTAAAAAAATTTTATGTTCCAAAAGCTATAGCACATTACAGGCCTGTTTACTTACAGGTGGATTGTGTGCACTATTAGGCTTGTTATCGTTACTGCCTACTTTTATAGCATATAAGGGCGGCTTTATGTACACTGGAGATTATTTTTACCAATACATTCCTTTTTTGCGTGAAACAAGAAGAATGTTATTATCAGGTGATTTATCATGGAGCTGGAATTCATTTTTAGGCGATAATTTTATTGGTGCGTATTCATATTATACATCAGGAAATCCATTTGCTTGGTTAACAGCTCTTTTTCCTGAAAATCTTATGTTTGTCGGTGCAGGCATTATGCTCATATTTAAGCTTGCAATTGCTGGAGTGACTTCATTTTTATATGTTAATACGTTTGCAGGCAAAAAGGCATCTGCTATAGCAAGCGTAGTTTATGCCTTTTCAGGCTTTACACTAGTTAATCTTAATTTTTATTTCTTTACTGATATTATTGCAGTTTTACCACTATTCTTCTATGGATTAGAGCTATTAATAAATAAAAGAAAAAGCGGATTAATTATTTTTCCTATATCAGTATTATTAAATATAAGTATAAATTTTTATTTCTTTGTATCTACCTGTATAATAGCAGTAGTTTATTTTATTGTAAGGGTAAAAATCTGGAGCAAAAAGAATTTACCTGATAATCTAAAGCTATTAATGAGAGTTATTATATGTGGTATTATGGGAGTAGGTTTGTCAGCAATTATTATGCTTCCTACAATTATCAAAATTTTGTCTACACCTAAAGCTATTTCAAGCTTGGGTAGTAATGTTTCTGTTATGTATTATATAACTCATATAGCAGAACGTCTAAGAGTATTCTTTATGCCTGTGGAAAGTAATGTTTACCACGCTTTCTATGATTCACCATCATACATATCATTAGGAATGTTTTTACCTGTATTTGGTGTAGTATTCGCCATGGTTTATATTTTAAGAAATAAAAAAAGCTGGATTTCAATTACATCATTAATTTTTACATTAATACTATTTCTACCGTTTGCTAATGGTTTATTCTCGTTATATTCAAACGAGCAATATACAAGATGGTTATATATATTAGTTATGCTGTTTTCAGTTGCAACAGCAAAAATACTTGATACTTACTCAGATATACCAAGAAAAACAGTAAAGAAAGTATATTGGTTTTGCTTAGCTGTAGTTGGTATGTTTAGCTTACCTGTAATTTTGCTATATGTACTTCAAACGAATGGAATTGATTGCACTGCGATAAAGGGGATAAGTATAATTGCATCGTGGTTCAATA
Source organism: Acutalibacteraceae bacterium (assembly GCA_036309185.1). GTDB lineage: Bacteria > Bacillota > Clostridia > Oscillospirales > Acutalibacteraceae > CAG-964. Next base: position 1,219 of record JAXJUF010000067.1, on the reverse strand, counting down.
ATGAGTATTTTACAGGCACATCAGGTATAGTTTTGACAATGGTTATGACTGCAATTAACTATAGTGCTTTAGGTGTTATTGTTTATCATAAAAAGTTTAATTTTAAACTTACTGCAATTTTGTTATCTGTTGCTTGTATTTCAAATACTGCTATTTTTATAGGTCTTAACTCTTATCTGAATAGCAGTAACAACGAATATACAGATAAGGAATATTATAAATTTGCAGATACAAGCGAAATCAGTAATGATAGCTTGTTATATTTATATAGAGTAGATTACCCTGGTACAATTGAGAATTTTGGTATGATGCATAATTATCCATCTGTTTCATATTACAACAGTATGCAAAATTCAAATTCAATAGATTTTGCAGTTAAAGCAGGCTTTATAGATACTGTAGATAAGACAAAGCTTGTAATGCAGGATGAAAATAGAGAAGTTTTAGATGCGTTGTTATCTGTAAAGTACTATTTAGATTACACAAATGAGGGTAATATACCTAATGGCTTTGAATATAAAGAAACTAAGGGTAAAGTGCCAGTATATGAAAATAGTAATTTTATAAATATGGGCTTTACATATGATAGCTATATTACTGAGGATGAGCTTGGTGATATAAGTAAGCCCGCAATTATGTTAAGCTCGTTGATAATTGACAGCAATTCAGAGCAAAAGGTATCTAAATGTATTTCAAAATATGATTTATCCTTAAAGGATGAGTTTAATATTTCAGAGGAAGCTAAGCAAAGAAATACTGAAAGCTCATATTTCTTTGAGGGGAATTCATCAGGCTTTACTTCAAAAGTTGTTTTAGAAAACGAAAACTATGTTTTCTTCAGTGTTCCATATGACGATAACTGGAAAGTGACTGTCAATAATAAAAATGCAGAAATTATTAAGGTCAATTATGGATTGACTGCAGTTAAATGCGCAAAGGGAGATAATGAGATTGTGTTTGAATACTCGATATCTGGTTTAACCATAGGAGCTGTAATTTCTTTGGTAACATTACTTGTTTTTGGCGTTTTAGTAATATTCCTTATAAAAAAGAAAGATATTAATTTCTGATTAAATAGAGGCTCAATGTCAATAGTTGGGGAAACCCGAAAACAAGAAAAGCGAAAACAGGCAACGGCAACTAAGCTGTTGCCTGTCGTTGATGTTTGCCCAGAATGGACAGTAACTCGGTGGTGAAAGTCCACTACAGGCTTGGCAGT
>JAXJUF010000066.1:0-36349 GCA_036309185.1 Acutalibacteraceae bacterium | reverse complement strand
TCTTAATTCTTTTACTACAAAATACACTAATGGTTTCACTGAGGGCTGTAACAACAAAATAAAGGTACTCAAACGCAATGCTTATGGCTACCGTAACTTCTCTCGCTTTAGAAATAGAATTCTACATATTTTTTCTAATCAACGACAGGCAACAGCTTAGTTGCCGTTGCCTGTTTTCGTTTTTCTTGTTTTCGGGTTTCCCCAACTATTGACATAGAGTCGGAATTTATTATTCAACTAAACATTCTTTTTGTTATTTCGTCTGTCTACTTGACAAGGGAGCACTCAATACAATTGAATTATAATTCATTAAATCTGTAGTGGCCCCACCAATCAAGAATTAACTCTTTAAGCTTTATTGTTTTTTCAGTTTCAAGGTCGAGTAGTATCTCTATTTCTCCACTATTCTTATCTAACTGCATCATATATTCACGGCACGCACCATATGGAGAGCCTACCTTACCGTCGGGCGTTACTGCTACAACCTTATCAATCTGACTTTCGCCGTTTGTTATCATATTAGCTATAGCGTTTCTTTCGGCACACATTCCAAGCGTTGAAGCTGTGTCTATGCAAACTCCAACATAAATATTACCTTTCTTTGTAAGAATAGCAGCTGCAACTCCACCAGCCTCTATAAATGGAGAAATCGTACGGGAATTTTGAACCTTAATAGCCTCATTATATAGTTTATTCCACATTACAGATTACCTCTTTTATCTCACGCCAAATAGTAGCTCACCATATGTTGGGTATGGCCAGTAATCTGAAGCTGTCAGAGTTTCCATTTCGTCGCCTACTGCTCTTAGCTCATTCATAGCCTCGAATACACCGTTACGATAGAACATAGCCTGCTGTGCAACGTCTTCAATGCCCTTAGCCTCGTTTACCTTAGACTCAAGCACCTCAATTTTATTCTGGAAACAAACAAGTAGCTTAGACAAATGCTCAATTACCTTTAGCTCTGCATCACAAGGAATAGCAGCAGACAATGCCTTTTTAGCATTACAAGCCTCAACAAGCTTATGAACATAAGCTGAAACAGCAGGGAAAATATCCTTCTTAGCCATATCAAGCATTGTAAGAGCCTCAATGTTGATAATCTTTCCGTACTCCTCTTGCTGGATTTCATATCTTGAGAACATTTCTCTTTCTGTATGCACCTTATGCTTTATAAATAAATCAATATTCTTCTTAGTAATAAAGTATGGCATAGCCTCAGGCATTGATTTTAAATTCAATAAGCCTCTGCGTTCAGCCTCTACAACCCATTCCTCTGAATAGTTATCACCGTTAAATACTATATCCTGATGCTCTGTAAATACTCTCTTAATTAAATCCTTAATAGCTACCTCTACATTCTCGGCAGTTTCAAGCTCATCTGCAAACTGACTAAGCTCTTCGGCTACAATTGTATTCAGCATAATGTTAGGACAAGCAATGTTAAGTGAAGAGCCAAGAGAACGGAACTCGAATTTATTACCTGTAAAAGCAAACGGAGATGTACGGTTACGGTCTGTTGAATCCTTTTTGAAATCTGGAAGAACCTCTACGCCAAGCTCCATCTTCTTTGAACCCTCTGCTTTAAGCTCTGTACCCTTAATAATAGAATCCATAACTGCTTTAAGGTCATCACCTATAAACATTGAGATAATTGCAGGAGGAGCCTCGTTGCCACCTAAACGGTGGTCGTTGCCTGCACTTGCTACAGAAACTCTAAGCAAATCCTGATATTCGTGAACACCCTTGATAATAGCAGCCAAGAATAATAGGAACTGAGTATTTTCTGCTGGCTTTTTACCTGGTGAAAGAAGATTTTTACCTGTATTAGTTGAAAGTGACCAGTTGTTGTGCTTACCACTACCATTTACACCGGCAAATGGCTTTTCGTGTAACAAGCAAACCAAATTGTGCTTTTGTGCTACCTTTCTCATAACCTCCATTGTAAGCTGATTATGGTCAGTAGCAAGGTTTGTTGTAGAGAAAATAGGTGCCATTTCATGCTGTGCAGGTGCAACCTCATTATGTCTTGTTTTAGAATAAATTCCAAACTTCCAAAGCTCTTCATCAAGATCCTGCATATATGCCATTACTCTTTGCTTAATAGAGCCAAAATAATGATCCTCAAGCTCCTGTCCCTTTGGGGCTTTAGCACCGAATAATGTTCTACCTGTATATATCAAGTCTTTTCTTTTGTCGTATAAATCTCTATCAATCAAGAAGTACTCTTGCTCAGGGCCAACTGTTGTAACAACTCTTGTTGTTTCATTATCGCCTAAAAGTCTTAGCACTCTTATAGCCTCAGCATCTATTCTCTCCATTGAACGCAATAGTGGTGTTTTTTTATCCAGTGCTTCACCTGTGTATGAACAGAAAGCTGTTGGAATACAAAGTGTATTATCCTTTACAAACGCATAAGAGGTTGGATCCCACGCTGTGTAGCCTCTTGCCTCAAAGGTAGCTCTAATACCACCTGATGGGAATGAAGAAGCGTCAGGCTCGCCCTTTATAAGCTCTTTACCTGAAAACTCCATAATAACCTGACCCTCACCAACAGGATTAATAAAGCTATCGTGCTTTTCAGCTGTAACACCTGTCATAGGCTGAAACCAGTGTGTATAGTGTGTAGCTCCTAATTCAATAGCCCAATCCTTCATAGTATTTGCAACGATATTTGCAACATTAATATCTAACGGATCTCCGTTCTTTATTGTATTTTTAAGTGCCTTATAGGTTTCCTTTGGCAGTCTTGTTTTCATTGCAGCATCGTCAAAAACCATACATCCAAACAGTGCAGGTACATTCATAATTAAAATCTCCCATCTGTACAAATAAATTCACACAATAGAAAAGTGCTGTAGGTATAGGATATTCCTATACCTACAGCACCATTGCTGTGTTTACGTTTATAGTATATACACGCAAGGCTTTTTTGTCAACCAAAAAGCCTGCAAAATTTTAATATTCCATTTTTAACACAAAAACTAATAAAATTATTTATACTTATTATGTTTACTTTAACATTCTGTTTCTGTAGCCATTCCTTTGGTTCTCCATTTGCCACTTTTCCATCTCCATATCATCAGAATACCTCTGAAGCATTCATCAGCAGCAAATGCTATCCACAAGCCATAAATACCCATTCCACATACTACTGCAAGAATATAAGAGCCTAAGGCACTTATTACCCACATAGAGAATATTGCACATACAGTTGGGAATACTACGTCACTAGCACCACGCAAGCAAGCAATTATAACAATATTTGTAGTTCTACCAAGCTCAAGTAATATATTAAGAATAAGTATATTCGCTCCCATAGTAATAACCAAGGTATCCTCTGTAAATATATCCATAAGCTGTGTTCTGAAAATTATTCCTAAAACTGACATACCCATTACAATTATCAAAGCATTTCTATAGCTTTTAAAGCCTTGTTTATATGCTTCATCCAGCTTATTTGCACCAACTAAATGACCTGTTAAAATCTGCGATGCCTGACCTATTGCAACAGCAAATATGTAGAAAAACATAGTTATATTCTGTACATAGGTTTTTGTTATTAGCTCTATACTTGTAAGGCAATTAAGAATTATAGAGGTTACAACCAGCTGAGAAAGATTATACAAAAAAGATTCCAAAGCAGATGGTACACCGATTTTTATTATCTTTCTTACATCGTTAAACGGAAATGGCTTTAGCAATTTGAAAATTTCAATTTTTTCAACATATTTAAACATTACAATAGCCAATACTATTGTACCTAAAAAACGGCTAAATGTAGTAGCTACAGCTACACCCATTACTCCCATTTCAGGTACACCAAATAAACCTTTTACAAAAATAATGTCTAGTACGGTATTTATTATATTCATACCCACTGTTACATACATTGAAATTTGCGTCATACCATGGCTACGTATAATAGTAGCTATGGTTGTAAGAACCGCCTGCAAAAACAAGAAGCCACCTACTATAGTCAAATACTCACTCGCAAATTTAAGCACTTCACCTTCAGCACCTACAAAGGATAAAATCTGGTGGTTAAATACTGCAAGCAATGCACTTATTATACAACCCAGTATAATATTAAACGTAATTGAAAGTGCCGCTATTCTTGAGGCACCTTTTTTATTTTCTGCCCCTAAATATTGCGATATAAGAACTGCACCTGCACCTGATATTACAGTAAACACTATTGTTACAATGTTAACAACCTGATTTGCAGTATTTACCGATGATGCAGCTAAATCATTATAATCACTAAGCACAAAAACATCAATAAAGCCAAGAAACATAAATAACGCTGTCTCTATAAATATAGGCCAAGCCAAATTAAAAAGCTTTAGTTTTTTCACTACATATACTACCTCCTATTATAATATGTCTTTAGTTTACTGATTTTACAAAGTTTTTCACACACAAAAACAACTAAAACCTTGCATTAAATATCAATTTTCACGTTTTTAATACTAAAAACATTTTCCAATTATCTAGCAAAAAAGTCACAGATATTCTGTGGCTTTAAAATAATTTTTAATTTATTTTTTGTAATAGCTATTAAAGCATTTTTCAGCATATTCACCGTCTGCAAGTATTGCAGCCTTTAGCTCAAATATACTGTCAAATCTTGCTTCGCCTCGCACAAAGTCAAGAATCTGAAACTCCAGAGTTTTTCCGTAAAGCTCACCACAGTTATACTTTGGCATCCAGGTTTCAGCCAAAGGTCCATTACTGCCAACAGTAGGCTTTATTCCTATATTTGTAACTCCACACACCTTTGTTCCGTCTTCCATTATTACAGCAGTAACATATACACCATAGCGTGGTAAAATCATATTTTCTGGTATAGGCTGATTAAAAGTAGGTGTACCCATTCTTCTGCCTAGCTGATTACCCTTGCATACAGGTAATCTATACGAAAACTCTCTACCAAGCATTTTTGTAACATCAGCTATTCTGCCTTGCTTTAAATAGTGACGTATTCTTGTAGAGCTTATAGGCTCGTCGTTAAATAATACGGGTGGCAATGATACAACCTCTATATTATATTCAGAGCATAAATCTCTAAGTGTTTCGCTATTTGCATTACCACCATTACCAAAATGATAATTAAAGCCACAATATACACGTTTAGCATTGAGCTGTTTATGTAAAATCTCTGAAACAAACTCTTCAGCTGTAAGGTTCATAATTGATTTGAAATCAAGATTAAATAAACACTCAACACCCAACTGCTGTATACATTCATTTTTATAGTTGTTATCCATTAAGTATGGAATTTTCTTTGTGCTAAGCACACAGGTTGGATTTTGCCTGAATGTAAGCACTACAGGCACAAGACCCTGCTTTTTACATTTTACTGCATTATTTATTACCAGCTGATGCCCCAGATGAATACCGTCGAAGTGTCCAAGTGCAACTGCTGTTGGTTCATTCATTTTTTCTATCGCATTATAAATAGTCATTAATATCCTCTTTTATGTGTTTGTTGTATTTGGTGTAGTCTTAAACAATACCTTCATTTCAAGAACAGAAGTAATCAAAATTATAACAATCAAAGCAATATCTATCTTACAGAATAAATTAAAGCTGTTTAATAGCATCTGCAAGGTAGGCTCACTCTCCATTGTTATAAAATGACATATCAATTTTAAAATATTGTTATCCGAATTAAGCATAGTATTGGTGGAGGAAAGCTCTATATTCAATGCAAAGGTAAAAAATACACATATCAACAGCAGAAATAAAAACACACCTGTAAAAATTGGTTTTTTAGGTCTATTGATAATATACAGAAAAGCCGTTGCAACCAGTATTGCTGTTACAATTATTATTAACACCGGGCTAATAGTCATAGCTATAACACCACCTTACTAAATTCAAAAACTATAGAATATTATATCATAGATTTCACAATTATAAAACACCATTTTTCAAAAGCATTGCTGTTTTTAATACAGCAGTCTGTGTTTTACTGTCTTTAATCTCATTATTTAAAACCATTTGCACTGCTTTGTCTATATGAATAGCCTCTACATTTAAAAACTCATCTTCATCAGGGCAACAATTACCCATAGATTCTACACGGCAGAAATACAAATAAATTATTTCTGCACAATACCCTGTAGACGGATAAAGCTCACCTAAAAATTTATAGTCCTTACCTGTTGCTCCTACCTCTTCTTTAAGCTCTCTTATGCCATTTTCAAGTGGTGTTGAGTCCTTTTCCAGCTTGCCTGCCGGTAGCTCAAGCACAACCTCGTGATATGGATATCTATATTGACGTACAAAATAAAGCTCATCTTTATCATTCAACGCTGCTATACATACCCCACCAGAGTGATTTACTACCTCTCGGGTAGATTTATGACCATTTGGAAGCTCTATTTCATCCAGAGTTACGTGAATAACTCTGCCTTTAAAAATATCCTTACTGCTAAGTGTTTTTTCGTATAATTCCATTTTAATTCTCCTGTTCAATATGTATATTATAATCCACTGTCTCTTCGCATACTCTTTAAACAAAGGAGTGATTTTATGCACAAAATATCATTATTTTCACAGCCCTGTGATGAAAACACAAGAAACTCACTGCATAGCCTTATAACAGACAGCTACTTTTTTGTAAATGTAGAAACAATAGGTAAAAGTGTTTTAGGTAGACCAATTGAATGCTATACCATAGGAAACAAAAACAAAAAGGTTCTCTTTTGTGGGGCGTTTCACGGTATGGAGTGGATTACCTCTTTAGTACTATATAGGTTTATTATAAATATATGTGACTCAATAATCAACCATAAAACAATACAAAATGAAAAATTGTGGAAATATTTTACTAATGCCTCTCTTGCTATTATCCCCTGCGTAAATCCTGACGGTGTAGAAATATGTATAAATGGCAGTAAATCAAGTAAAAATTTTGAAAGCTACATAGACTATATAAGCACAGGCAATACTTCAAGCTGGCAAGCTAACGCTATGGGAGTAGACATAAATCATAACTTCAATGCAGATTGGTATAATCTTAAAAACAAGGAAATTGCTATGGGAATAACCTCTCCACGAGCAAGCAGATACGGTGGTGTTTATCCTGAAAGTGAGCCTGAAACAATTACTCTTACAAGATTTTGCAGAGAAAACGAGATACTATCAGCCACAGCATTTCATACTCAGGGCGAAGAAATTTACTGGAGCTTTGGCGAAAACACCCCAACAGTAAGCAAAGCAATAGCAGAAAAAATGGCTGAGCTAAGTACATATACTCTTAGTCAGCCCGAAAGCATAGCTACTGGTGGTGGTTTTAAGGATTGGCTAATAGATAAGCTACACATACCATCATTTACAGTAGAGCTTGGCAAAGGCAAAAACCCTTTAAGCATATCTCAGCTTGAGCCTATATATAACAAGGTAGAAAAAATGCTGATTTACTTAGCCTCGGCAAGCTATGAGCATACTGATTTCTAATTCAAAATAGACACAAATGTAGTTTTTAATAAAAATTAAAAGGTAGTAAGCTTTGTGGGCTTGCTACCTTTTGTTGTGAATATTTATAAAAATATTATAGGTTGTAGTAACGGTCAAACTCAGCAGGGTGTGGAATTGCTGCTAGCTGACGGCACTCTTCACGCTTTGTAGCGATAAAGTTGCTGATTAGCTCCTCTGGGAATACGCCACCTGCTGTTAGGTAATCGTGATCAGCCTCTAGTGCGTCAAGAGCGTCCTCAAGGCGAGTAGGTAGATGGCTTAGCTTAGCCTTTTCTTCATCGCTTAGGTGGAATAGGTTCATATCGTAAGGACCCCAACCATTCTCGTGTGGATCAATCTGATTCTTGATACCGTCTAAACCAGCCATTAGAATAGCTGCATAGCAGAAGTAAGGGTTACAAGTAGCATCTGGATTACGTAGCTCAAAACGTCTTAGGTTAGGAGCCTTTGCGTAAGCAGGAATACGGATAACAGCACTACGGTTAGATGTAGCATAGCCTACTGTAACAGGAGCTTCAAATCCAGGTACTAGTCTCTTAAATGAGTTTGTACTTGGGTTAGTAATAGCACAAAGAGAAGAAATGTGCTTAAGCAAACCACCCATAAAGTAGTGAGCCTCTTTACTAAGGTTTGAATAACCGTTGTCATCAGAGAATACAGGCTCTCCGTCCTTTAGAAGTAGCATATGTACGTGCATACCGTTACCAGCCTCACCCATTACTGGCTTTGGCATTAATGTTGCAGACTTTCCGTACTTTTTAGCTACATTGTGGATTATATATTTAATCATCATTGAAGCGTCAGACATTTTTGACATCTGACCAAGCTTAGGCTCAATCTCGAACTGACCAGCTGCACCAACCTCTGGGTGATGATAGTTAATAGCAATACCAGCTTCTTCCATTAGCATACACATTTCGCTACGAGCCTCGTATGATACGTCGAATGGCTTAGCAACATGATAGTTCTTCTGCTTAGGAACAACACAGCCAGAACCCTCTGTGCCACTGTTCCAGTGTGCCTGTACAGCGTTTAGAGATACACCAAGAGTATGAGGTGCTACATCCCAGCCGATGTCGTCAAATAGATAGAACTCAAATTCAGGAAGAATAAGCATTGTATCTGCAACGCCACAGTCCTTCATATACTGCTCAGCTGCAAGTACGATATTTCTAGGATATTGTGCCAAAGGACGGTTCTCTGGCTGATCAATAATCATAGCGTTACCTGTCATAGACAAAGTAGGAATTTCACAGAATGGATCGATAGTAGCACTATCAGGATCAGGAATAAATACCATATCACTCTTTTCAACTACTGCATAACCATAGTTAGAAGCGTCAAATCCGATACCATTTTTCATAACCTCTTCTGAAAAATCCTTTGCAGGAATGGTAACGTGACGGAATTGACCCTGAATGTCAACCATTTTGAAGTCAACCATTTTAATGTCTTTTTCTACGATAAGATTTATAATCTCTTGTACTTTATTGTTCACTGTTCTAACTCCTTTGTAGTAAGATGTAATGAATATTTATATTCATTATTTGCTATAAAGTATATCACATTATCATTAAACAAACAATATACTTTTTGTCATTTTTTAGAAAACAGAAAAAATTATGTACGCTTTGCACTAAATTATTGGGGTTGGTTTGGTATGTTGTGACAAAATTAGATGTCAATATTTTAAGTCGGTATGGTTGTAAGCCTTATACTTTCGTAGAAGATATTCATAGAAATCTTCGGCGTATTCGGATTTTGGAAATCTGTCGTAAAGCTCTATTATAAGCTCTCTTTTGCATATTGGGTTTGAAATAGGTAGTAGTACAACGTTTTTGTTTTTAATTGTACCCCAAGAATATTCAGGCCAAAAGGCTATACCAGTGCCTGTACTGACTATATTTTGCACAGCAACAGGCGAGTCGGATTCAAACAAAACCTTTGGTACAAAGCCAGCCTCTGAACAGAATTTATTACATACTACACCAAAAAGTCTTGAGCTTGAAAGCATTACAAAGTCTTCATCTCTTACAGTGCTTAAATCAATAGCTTTATATGATGAGTACTGTGAATTTTTAGGTACAGCAAGGTAAATATTTTCTTCCTTAACAGAACGCTTTGTGTACTGTCTTGAGGAGCTTTCACGAAGTCCATTAGTTGATATAACAATATCACAGCCACACTTTAGCTCGTTTTGCTCAAAATCAAATACAACATTAGGGTGGTGCTTTCGGTAGCTGATTATGGCATTTATTACGAAGTTTGAAGCAGCTAAAATATTAAGCTTTATTGTGTTGTTAACCTGACATTTCATTTGCTCTATTTCAGCAGTAATGCTATCAAACTCAGGTAATATTATTTCAACCTTTTTCTTTAGATATTCTCCAAATTCTGTAAGCTGTATATTTCTGCCTCTTTTTATAAAAAGAGAAACTCCAAGCTCATTTTCCAGTGATTTAATAGCCTGTGTTAAGGCTGGCTGGGCTATACATAGCTTTTCTGCTGCCTTTGTTACATGCTGAAGCTTTGCAACCTCATAAAAATATTTTAGCTTTTGAATATCCATTATAATCGCCTCTAATTCATAACTAAAACTTATTAATTTGATAAAAATTATATATTTTACTTTTGAATCTGTCAAGTATATAATATAGTCAACGAAAGAAAAGGGAGATAGAGAATTATGTTAGAGATTTGCGAATTTATTATGCTTGCTTGTTTTGGAATGTCATGGCCGATTTCGGTTTACAAAAGTATAACCTCTAAATCAGCCAAGGGTAAAAGCTGTGTGTTTATAGTTGCTATTATTGTAGGCTATATTGCAGGTATTATAGGAAAAATATATAGTGGGCAGATAAATTTTGTGTTAGCCTTGTATTGCTTTAATTTGCTTATGGTTTCAATAGATTTTATTCTATATTTTATTAATAGACATAACGAAAAGAAGCAGATAGAGATTGAAAAACAGCTATCTGTTGCATAATTTAAAACTTAATATCTATGATAAAAAATCTCCGTCAAAAAGAAACGGAGATTTTTTGTTATAGTAAAATAGTGAACATCTGTTGCAAATTCAAATAGAAAATAATATAATTTATACAATAGACATATTATACTTATAGCTTAGTGGGGTGTTGCTTAGTAACACCTAAGAGAGGAAGGTAATTATGGGATATGAATTTGATGACAAATATAACAGAAATAATGCATATAACAATTCAGTAACACCAAACCCGTATGATAACAGATACGGAAATAATAATGCACCAAATCCATATGATAACAGATATGGAAATACTGCACCAAATAGGTATGATAACAGATACGGAAATAATCCACCGAATCCATATGCGAATAACAGAATGTCTAACCAATATAATGCAGATACTTCACAATGGGAAATACCAAAGAAAAACAAGAAAACACGTGTTGTGGTGGCACTTATTATAATTCTTCCTATAATTGCATTTTTGGGATTTTTCGGTTTGATTTTTGGTATTGTTTCTGGAACACTTAATCATGTAAAAGAGAGTGAGGAATATGCTTTGGCATATTCATATTTGGTTGAAAGTGAAACCTTTAAAGGCTTAGATGCAGAGGAATCAGATGTTAAGCTTACAGGCTACAGCTTCGTAACAAACCACAATAGTGCTAACTCACACGCTAATAAGGAGGCGTTTAAATTTAGAGTGAATGGACGTACACTTTTAGTAGTGTGCCACAAGGATGCAAGTGAAGAAAGCTTTGTTTGTGTAGAGTGTACTAAGTTTGATTAGGTTGTAAATACACTGAATAACATACGATAAAACGAAAGGCTTACAGCAATTGGATTGATTTGCTGTAAGCCTTTTATTATTTTTTAGTATTAAGGTTTATTAAAATTTACCACTTGAACCACCGTGTCTTCTGCCAGATGAGCTTCGGTGTGTTCTTGAACCTCCACGGCTACGACTGCCACTAGATGAGCTTGTGGTATCACGTCTGATTTTACTTACGCTATTATATAGATAACGATCGTTCTGATTTGTAATTCTCATACTACCCTGACGCATATACTCTGTAGCCATAGGTTGTTTGCGTACAGTTTTAAGACTGGATTTTAGTATATTAACAATTATAAAAGCAAGAATGAAACCCAAAAAAATTGATATTACAGCATTTTGAAGTGAAGGTGGCTGAATAGGCTTATTATCTATGTCATAAGGTCTATCATTTTCAGCCTCGATAAGGAAATCTTCACAGCAATCAACAAAAATATTAAATGATTTTGCATAATTGCCATTGCTTAGATGAGGCTTGAATTTAGATTCTATATAACTAAGACCTGAATCTGTAAATACCTGTATAGCCTTTCCTGTTGTGCTTATAGCCCAATCTCGCTCTTCTAAACTTATAAGCAACAGAATACCATCGTGTGAATCGCCAAAGCCATATCCGTTATAATCGAAAAAGTCATCGGCATAATCTGTTGCTGTGCTGTTTCCTATACTGTCAACAGTTACAATAACTATGTCACATTTATGTGCTTCGCTTACCTCGTCAAGTCTTTTTATTAAATCGGTCTCTTCAATATCGCTTAATAGATTGTCTCTATCTACAAGTCGTGGTAATTTCTCGTTTGTACTAATCTCGTTTGTACTAATCTCGTTTGTACTAATCTCATCTGCACTAACATTTATTGCGAAAGCAGGAATAGACAGCATTAAACAAGATAGCAGAACAACCAATATTGATGTTATCTTATTTTTCATTTTATTTCCTCCTTACATTAAATTTGAAAGGAATGTTAGACCTAGGATTACTGCTGAAAATACTGCTGTCAAAATTCCACAGCAACGCCAGTAAGCAGCTTTGTCTAAAGGTAGATCGCCAACAAATTTTCCTGTTTGTCCGTTCATAGCAAAGATGTATTTTTTACCCTTATATGTAGTGTTAAGAATCCATACAGGATATAGTGCGTATTTAGCTTTACCGTTTAATGTGCGAACACTTGCGTTTTGAGTTGTAACCGAAGAGTAGCCTTTTACGGTTTTCTTGAAGTTTTCTTCAACACTTCTTTTTATACGCTCATTTACTCGGTTAATGCTTTGTGCTGTTGTTACATCATATCTGTCAGCCATATAGCCAGATAAATAGGCAGTTTGAAAATCTACAGCCTCAGAGAGATTATATGGCTCAATAGACTCCATAAGATCATCGGGCATTTTGCTTGAGCCATCGGCAGGAATATTATCAAACGTCATTGTACCCTCACGCATTACAGAGAAGTATGATGTTTCTTTATAGTAGTAATTTCTGTCGTGCCAGCTACGAACCTTTGTTGTAAGATAGTTTACGCTTGCATCAATATCTGAGTCGAATAGCCAGAATGGTACGTATATACCTTTAATTTCTTCAATATGGTTTTGGCTTTTGAATACCTTAGGTAAAAAGTACTTACCCTTTAAATGGTTGTTAAGACCGTCTATAGCCATTTGCTTGTTTAGCTTGAAAGGTATAATTAAATCAGGGCGTAAATCGCCTGCGAATTTTCCTTTTAGTATAACGTGATTACCACAATATGGACAATCTACAGTACCAGTGGTACCCTCACCGATAATTTCAGCCCCACAGCTATTGCACATATAGCTTGAAAGATTTTCTGTTTCGGTATCTGACCAAGGGTCTTTTTGTGTGTTCCACTGCATATTGTCGGGTTGTTGCTTTTTTAAGTCTTCATCATATGCTTTAAGAGTTTCTACATCGAATGAATTGCCACAATATGAACAACTCATTTTTTGTATATCTGAGTTAAATTCAATTTCTCCACCACAGCAAGGGCATTTATATTCCATTACTGCTCCCATAAAATCATCTCCGTTTATTTATTTTTAAATACCTCAAATTACCCTATTATAGGGCTAAATTTACTTTTAAAGTTTAACATATTATAACAAAAATAACAATAGCTTTGATTCCCTTTGGGTGATGTAGGTTAATTTCCCCTGTAAATAAAATTCTAGTGACAAAAGTATTGTTTTGTGATAGAATTTTAATTGTATTATAGAATCTATGTATGAGAGGATTTATTTATGAACGAGAGAATAGGTATTGTCAGCCTTGGTTGTGCAAAAAATCAGGTTGATGCCGAAATGATGCTTTTTACTTTGAAACAAAGTGGATATAAAATAGTAGCAGACCCTGCTATGGCTGATGTTGTTATTGTAAATACCTGTGGCTTTATAGAGTCAGCAAAGCAGGAAAGTATAGATGAAATTATAGAGCTTGGCAAGCTAAAGGCAGAGGGTAAGATAAAAAGAATTATCGTTACAGGCTGTCTGGCTGAAAGATATCAGCATATGGTAAAGGAACAGCTTTACGAGGTAGACGCTGTGCTTGGTATTGGTGCAAATGAGGATATTGCAGAGGTTGTGAAAAAGAGCCTTGATGGCGAGCAAACTGAGCTATACCCTGATAAGCTTTGCTTGCCTTTAAACGGTGGCAGAATACAAAGTACACCACCACACTATGCTTATCTAAAGCTAGGTGACGGTTGCGACAACAGATGTACATATTGTGCTATACCTTTAATAAGAGGTAAATTCAGAAGCCGTACTATTGAGTCTGTAATAGAAGAGGCTAAACAATTAGTAGCAGGTGGAGTAAAGGAGCTTATTCTTATTGCACAGGATACAACAAGATATGGCATTGATTTATACGGTGAGCTTGTATTACCAAAGCTACTTGATGCTCTTTGCGAAATTGAGGATTTAAAATGGATTCGCTTGCTATATTGTTATCCTGATGAAATTACAGATGAGCTTATAGACTGTATGGCAAGACAGGAAAAGGTCCTTAATTATATTGATGTTCCTTTACAGCACTGTAGTAATAGAGTGCTTAAAGCAATGAATAGACGAGGCACAAAGGAAACTATTGTTGATGTTATAAACAAGCTGAGAAATAAAATTCCTGATATTGTACTTCGTACAACCTTTATCTGTGGCTTCCCTGGTGAAACAGAGGAGGAGTTTACAGAGCTTGCAGAATTTGTCAAGGAAACAAAATTCCAAAGACTTGGTTGCTTTGCGTATTCTCAGGAGGAGGATACACCAGCATCAGAATTTGAAAATCAGATAGATGACGAGGTAAAGCAGAGAAGAGCCGAGATAATAATGGAACAGCAAATGCAGATTATGGAGGAATACTGCCAGAGCCTTAACGGTAAAACCATTGAGGTTGTTTGCGAGGGCTACGACCGTTATGCTGAATGCTATTTTGGTAGATCTATGGCTGATTCTCCTGATGTTGATGGTAAGGTGTTCTTTAATGTAATTGGTGACAGAAAGCCTGCTGTTGGTGAATTTGTAAAGGTAGAAATTGACGATTTTCTTGACTGTGACCCAATAGGCACAATGGTATAAGGAGGAAGCAACTATGAATTTACCTAATAAATTAACTCTTTTAAGAATTTTGCTTGTTCCTTTCTTTGTGGCATTTTTACTTATTGAGCAAATTCCACTTAGCTGTTTGTGGGCGTTGGTTATGTTTATAATAGCCTCAATTACAGATTTTTTTGACGGCTATATTGCAAGAAAATATAATATGATAACCGACTTTGGAAAATTTGCAGACCCATTAGCTGATAAGATACTTGTTATTTCAGCGTTCTGTTGCTTTATACAGATGGGTATAATAGGTGCTGTGCCTGTTATTATTGTATTGTTTAGAGAGTTTGCAGTAACATCTGTAAGACTGGTTGCAGCTGCAAAGGGAACAGTAGTGGCTGCTAATATGTGGGGTAAGGCTAAAACAGTAAGCCAGATGATAGCTATAATCGTTACAATTACATTAAAGGCTTTTTTACAGCTTACAGGCAATAGCGATTTATCATCGATTTTTGGTATTATTACTACTGTTGTAATATGGATTTCGGTTGCACTTACAATAATCTCTGGTGTTGTATATTTAAAGGATAACGCCGATTTGTACAAAAACGCAAAATAAATAAATTGAATATTTTACTTTTAATTTGTAAAGCTATGGTATATAATAATAACAAATATTTTAAATGCTATAATTAGAGAGAAGTAACAGAGCTGTGAAATTACAGAGAGAGCCGATGTATGCTGGAATTCGGTTTAATAACTCAAGCCCTGCGAATGCACTCTATAGCACACAGCAGGAAATGGCTGTGCGTTTGGTCAACGTTATATGACATAAAGTGCAGTTTTAAATACTAGGAGCAGAAATAGTATAAAACTGAATTTGGGTGGAACCACGGTGCATTATATAGCCTCGTCCCTTATTTTAAGGGGCAGAGGCTATTTTTATTGTAAAGAATATCACTGCAAAAGTGAAAATATAATAAGATGTATTATATTTTCACCTGCTAAAAATATTAAATTAACGGAGGAAAGAATATGGAGCTATATAACACTCTAGGACAGCAAAAACAAGAATTTATTCCACACGAGGGCAACAAGGTGCGTATGTACACCTGTGGCCCTACAGTTTATCATTATGCACATATAGGTAATTTACGTACCTACATAATGGAGGATGTGCTTGAGAAGTACCTTAGATATGCAGGCTATGATGTAACAAGAGTTATGAATATTACAGATGTAGGTCATCTTTCAAGCGATGCCGACACAGGCGAGGATAAAATGCTTGCAGGTGCAAAAAGAGAGAAAAAAACAGTTATGGAAATTGCAAAGTTCTATACTGATGCTTTCTTTGCAGATTGCGAAAAGCTGAATATAAAAACACCTGATGTTGTAGAGCCAGCAACAAACTGTATTGACGAGTTTATAAATATGGTATCTGTTTTGCTTGAAAAGGGCTATGCATATGAAGTAGGTGGCAATGTTTATTTTGATACCTCAAAGCTTGACAACTACTATGTTTTTGGCAACCAGAATGAAGAGGATTTAGCTGTTGGTGTACGTGACAGCGTTGAAGAGGACTCAAATAAAAAGAATAAAAGTGACTTTGTGCTTTGGTTTACAAAATCAAAGTTTGAGGATCAGGAGCTAAAATGGGATAGCCCTTGGGGATATGGATATCCAGGCTGGCATATTGAATGCTCTGCAATCAGTGTAAAGCATTTGGGCGAATATCTTGATATTCACTGTGGTGGTGTAGATAATGCATTCCCTCACCATACAAACGAAATTGCACAGAGTGAGGCTTTTGTTGGTCATAAGTGGTGTAATTACTGGTTCCACGTATTACATCTTAACGACGCAAGAGGTAAGATGAGTAAATCAAAGGGCGATTTCCTTACAGTTTCACTACTTGAGGAAAAGGGCTATAATCCACTTGTTTACCGTATGTTCTGCTTACAGTCACATTACAGAAAGCCACTAACCTTCACATACGAAAGCCTTGACAATACAGCAAAGGCTTATGAAAAGCTAATAAAGAGAATAAACGCTCTGTCAACAGATGGAGAGGTAGAGCTAGATAAGGCACAGCAGTATATCGACAGCTTTAAATCAGCTATGGATAACGACCTTAATACATCACTTGCACTTACAGCTGTTTATGATGTATTAAAGGCTGATATTAACGATGTTACAAAGAGATATCTGCTTGAGGACTTTGACAAGGTACTTTCAATAGGCTTACTTACACAGCAAACACAGGAAAAAACATCAAGCAGTGTTGACTCAGCTGAGATTGAGGCTTTAATAGCAAAGCGTACAGAGGCAAGAAAAAATAAGGACTGGGCTACAGCTGACGCAATCAGAGATGAGCTAAAGGAAAGAAATATCGTGCTTGAGGATACTCCACAGGGCATAAAATGGCATATAGCTGAATGATTGGAGGGAGTAGCTTGTTTAATATTGGTACAATACTTGAATGTTTAAAGGCTGTACTGTTTGGTGTTGTAGAGGGTATTACAGAGTGGTTGCCTATAAGTAGTACAGGACATATGATATTGCTTGAGGAGTTTGTTCCATTTACAATGGTTTCAGAGGGCTTCTGGAGTATGTTTGAGGTTGTTATACAGCTAGGTGCAATTTTAGCAGTTGTTATAATCTTCTGGAATCAGATATGGCCTTTTACATTGAAAGAAAAGGATACAAATAAAAAGGGTATTATGTCTATAGTTAAAATGGATATAATGGCACTTTGGTTTAAAATTATAGTAGCCTGCATACCTGCTGCCGTTGTAGGTATATTACTTGATGATATTCTTGAAAAATACCTTTACAATTATGTTGTAGTAGCAATAGCTCTTATAGTATTTGGTGTTGCTTTTATTGTTGTAGAAAACTGGAATAAAAAAAGAACACCAAAGGTAGATTCTCTTAATGACCTTACATATAAGCTGGTTATTGTTATAGGTATATTCCAGTTGTTGGCTGCTATATTCCCAGGGGTATCACGTTCAGGTGCTACAATAATAGGTGCATTGCTTATAGGTGTATCAAGAACCGTAGCAGCAGAATTTACATTCTTTTTAGCTATACCTGTAATGGCTGGTGCAAGCTTATTAAAGCTACTTAAATTTGGGTTAGAATTTACAGCTATTGAGCTGGTTGTATTGCTACTAGGCTTTATAACAGCCTTTGCAGTTTCTATTGTAGTAATTAAATTTTTGCTTAAATTTATTAAAAAGAATGACTTCAAGGTGTTTGGCTGGTATAGAATTGTACTTGGTGTAGTGGTATTAGCCTATGCGATGATAAAAACTTTTGTGTTAGCATAAATATTTTATAAATAATAAAGGCTTACAGTGGTTAATTTTTATTGCTGTAAGCCGATTTTTTACTGCAAATTAGGGGCTGAAAAAATAATTTGAAAAAAATTAAATTTTTTTTAAAAAAAGTGTTGACAATAAGGGATAACTGTGCTAAAATTACAACTGTTGTACGGAGAGGTGTCCGAGTGGTTTAAGGAGCTAGTCTTGAAAACTAGTGATCCTGCAAGGGACCAAGGGTTCGAATCCCTTCCTCTCCGCCATACTTTTTTAATAAATTTTCACCATATGCGGAAGTACTCAAGTGGTGAAGAGGCTCCCCTGCTAAGGGAGTAGGTCGGGTAACCGGCGCAAGGGTTCAAATCCCTTCTTCCGCGCCATTGAGAACGGTAACTGCTTTATGCTTACCGTTCTTTTTGCTTTTTATAATTAATTCTGTTATATTTACTTTGAGGTGATATTTTATGGCATGGTTTTTTACAGAGCCTTTTGTGGGTGATTATTATACTATTGTAGGTGAAGATGCAAGACATATTGAAAAATCACTCAGGATGAAAACAGGAGAAAGCATAACATTAGTTGACAGTGAGTCTGTGCAACACAATGGTGTTATAGATAATATTACCTCGGGCAATATTACTGTTAAAATTCTTGAAAGCTTTGAGTGTGCCCAAGAGCCGTCAGTTAAGGTTACCTTATATCAGGCTTTGCCAAAGGGCGATAAAATGGATACAATTGTACAAAAGGCTGTAGAGCTTGGAGTAACTGAAATTGTACCTGTAATATCGGCAAGATGTATTTCAAGACCAGATGAAAAGTCTATGAATAAAAAAATTGCACGTTGGCAAAAAATTGCGTTACAGGCATCTCAACAGTCACGCAGAGGAATAATCCCTGTGGTTAAAGAGGCTGTTAGCTTTAAGCAGGCTGTAAAAGCCCTTGATGATAAAGAATGTAATATAATTTTTTATGAATGTGGTGGAGCTAAGGTTAGCGACATAATAAAGCATTGTGAACGCATTAATATGTTTATAGGCTCAGAGGGTGGCTTTGAGGAGCAAGAGGTACAAAGTATAATAGAAAAGGGTGGAAGTGCTGCAACACTTGGTAAAAGGGTATTAAGAGCAGAAACAGCACCTCTTACAGCACTTTCTGTTATTATGTATGAAACAGGAAATTTAGGATAATAAAAAGGAGATAATGATTATGCTTGGAATAATAGGAGCATTAGATATTGAAATTGCAGGTATTAAGTCACTTATGACTAACATAGAGGTTAAAGAGGTAAGTAAAATTACCTTTTATCAGGGTGAAATCAACGGTAAAAAGTGTGTTGTAGCACAATGTGGTGTTGGTAAGGTTAATGCTGCTATGTGTGCACAAACTATGATTTTGCTTTATGATGTAACAGCTGTTATAAATACAGGTGTTGCAGGTGCATTAAACAGAAAGCTACACATAGGTGATATTGTTGTGTCAAGTGATGTTGTACACCACGACAATAAATGTCTTGTTGACGAGGGAGAAAGCGAGGCATATCCACGTGGTACTGTTCAGTTTTCTGATGAAATAATCACAGGTATTAAGGCTGACGAAAAGCTTGCTGATAAAATTGTAAATGAGTGTAAAAAAGACCTTGAAGGCGTTAATGTATATCTTGGCACTGTTGCTTCTGGTGAGCAGTTTATTTCAAGTAAAGAAACAAGACTTGAGATAGGTGAATTTTTCAATGCATACTGCTGTGAGATGGAGGGTGCAGCTATTGGTCAGGTGTGTTATCGCAACAATATACCATTTGCGATTATAAGAGCAATTTCCGATACTGTAGATGATAATGACTATATGGATTTTGAAAAATTCAAGGTAGTTGCGGCAGATGAAACCCTAAAGGTAATAAAAGCATTTTTTTATTAATGAGGTTGTGTTAATGAAAAAAATAGTTACTGTACAGGATATCTCCTGTGTTGGTAAATGCTCTCTTACTGTTGCACTGCCTATAATTTCTGCTATGGGTGTAGAAGCCTCTGTAATTCCTACTGCAGTTCTTTCTGGTCATACTGCCTTTCCGGAGTTTACATTCTGCGATTTAACAAATCAGATTGAACCTATTACTAAAACGTGGAAAAATCTAGGTATAACCTTTGATGCAATTTATACCGGATATTTAGGCTCAGTAGAACAGATTGAGCTTATGTACAAGCTGTTTGATGATTTTAAAACAGATGAAAATATAGTGATAGTAGACCCTGCTATGGCAGATTACGGTAATCTTTACAAGGGCTTTACACAGAGCTTTGTTGATAAAATGACAAGCCTATGTGGCAAGGCAGATGTTATTGTGCCAAATCTTACAGAGGCTTGCTATATGCTTGGAATCCCTTATATAGGTGATGATTACGACAAGGCTGTTATTCAGCAGATACTTGTAAGCCTAAGCAAGCAGGGGTGTAAATATTGTGTTTTAACAGGTGTGAGCTTGCAAAGGGATAAATTTGGTGTAATGGCATACAACAGTGAAACAGCTGAATTTTTTGAATATTATACTGAAAAGCTACCTAATAGCTTTCACGGTACAGGTGATATTTTTGCTTCTGCATTTACAGGTGCTTTAATGCAAAATGGAATAAATAAGGAAGAGGCATTAAAAATAGCTGTTGATTTTACAGTTGATTGTATAAAGGCTACTCTTGATAATAAGGATTACCATTGGTACGGAGTTGATTTTGAAACTGCTATGCCTAAGCTTATCAACCGTTTAAGAGAGTTAAGAGGTTAATAATTATAAATATTCAACTATCTTCTGCATTTTTTTGCATACAAAAAGTATCGGAATAGTTAACCCACACCACAAAAGGCTGTATATAGGGCATATTTGCCCCCATAGGTTAAGTGGCATTGAGGAATAATCCCACACATTCATTTTTAGCTGAATATTTACAATAACCCCTACAATTAATTCTATAGCTGTAATTACAGCAGAGCCTGTAATACATTTAAGGAATAGACCTGTGTTTTTTAGCTTCTTAAAAATTCGGAATAGTGTAAGAAAGCATATTCCACCTGTTATAATCATTGTCCAGTGTGTGCGTTGTCGCCATAAAAGCTCTATAACAGCATATGCTAAACCACCCACTGAAAAAAGCATAGCGTCTTGTTTAAATCTTTTGACCATAAAAAAAATCACCATTGTTATTGTTAACAATGGTGATTTTTTTATACGAGTTATTTTTTGTGTATTAATCCTCTAGCTGATTCATAACAAGTCCTGTTATCATCTTTGGATAGAAATATGTTGATTTCTGAGGCATTTTTTCTCCGTTAGAAGCTACGTCTCTTATTTCTGAAACTCTTGTTGGATTTAAAATAAATGCACACTGAGCTTTTCTACTGTCTACAGATGAAATTGCTTCATCAAAAATCTTTGTGTAGGTAAGGTTAATTTGCTTAGCCATATTTTCAGGGTCAATGCCAAATACCTTTTCTAAAATAAGTGTATGAAGTACAGTTACATCAAGCTCCTGAGTAGCCTTGCTTGCGTTTGGTAAAAGCTCTTTGATTATATCCATATTTTTAAGTACAAGTAGATTGTAGCTGTTGTTACCACTATAGAAAGCATATGCCTTTTTACCTTGGTTATAAAGCTCCATAAGGTTACTTTCTATTGTAGCTATGTCGTTATATTCTGTAATATCAAAAAACTCCTTACAGCTCTCTAATGCCTTTTCTGCATTAAAATCAGCAAGGTCACGTACTAAACGATGAGTAGGGAATACAACTAAACCAGGATGCTCCATATCAACAAGCATCATCATCTGATAATCACAGGCATCTCCCTCTACAGCATTTCCGTTTTCTCTTTGATAATTTCTGTAATTAAGAGCTGTTTCGTATCTGTGGTGGCCGTCTGCTATATAAAGCTTTCTGTCGATAAAGTCATTGCAGATTTCTGCTATAGCATTTTCATCAGTGATTATCCAGATTTTATGTGTAACACCCTCGTCATCTGTAAGCTGAATGTCAGCTTCGTCTGATGATAACGAATCAATCTTACCAAGAGTATTTTTGCCACCGTCCATATACAATGAGTAAATCTGGCTGAAATTGCAGTTTGTGGCTTTCATAAGATTAAGTCTGTCTTCCTTAGCTTTTGATAGAGTGAATTCGTGTGGTAGAATTACGCCCTTGCTAAATTCTTCAATCTTTACTCTACAAATAATACCCTTTATGCTTTTTCTTTCACCATAGGCAGTAAACTCTTCTTCGTATATGTAAATAGCAGGCTTATCCTCTTTAACAAGAATACCGTCATTTAACCATTCGTTAAGAATTTCAGAAGCCTGACAGTAGCAATTTTCTCCCTTTGGTAGCTCTAAACGTATTATGTTATGAGGGTTTGTTTTGATGTATCCTTCTCTTTGCTCATCGTTTATAATGTCATAAGGAGGACACACAAGCTCATCTATTTTTCCTGACTTTTCACAATTAAATCTTAATCCTTTATAGGCTTTAATAATAGCCATAAGAACAACTCCTTTTCGTTTTATGCACTCTTTTTATTTGGAAAATGGTGCTTTACTTAATATTTTACATATTTTACATAAAATCGTCAATGCTTGACTTGGAATTGTTGTTTTTGAGTTAGATATATTATCATAGCTTTATATTCCTTAGTGTTATTATAATTTCCTGCAACAAAATCACCAAAAACAGTATTGTGGATTTGTGAATGTTTTTTAATAAAGATGTATTTTAGTTTTGTTTTAAATGTGATATAATTACAAATAGTTATAATGTTTAAGCTATATAAATTAGAAGGAGATATTAATATGAAGCTAGGTAAAAAGACACTTTCAGCTGTTTTATCAATAGCTATGGTTGCATCTATTGCTGTAACTTCTACTGCTGTTTCAACATCAGCTGTTGACGGAGCATCAGGTAAAGATACATCAAGCTTTTCTTGGGATAATGCATCAGTTTATTTCTTACTTACAGACCGTTTTAACAATGGTAATACAAGCAATGACCATTCATACAATCGTGGTTTGAATCAGGATGGTACAGTTGCTACAACAATAAATACAGATGCTGGTTCTTTCCAGGGTGGTGACTTTAAGGGTATCACAGAGAAGATTAAAGAGGGTTATTTTAAAGATTTAGGTGTAAATGCACTTTGGATTTCTGCACCTTACGAGCAGGCACACGGCTACACAGTAGCTACAGACGGCAAAAAGAGCTTCCCACACTATGGTTACCATGGTTACTATGCTCTAGACTATACTTGTACTGACGCTAACTTTGGTACTGTTGAAGAGTTTAAAGAGATGGTAGACACAGCTCACGCAAATGGTATTCGTATAGTAATGGACGTTGTAATGAACCACCCAGGCTATGCAACAATGTATGATATGAACGAGTACTCTTATGGTGTACTTAATAGAGGATGGGAAAAGGTATACTACGATTGGGCTAATATCAACAGTACATACTACTCAAAGATTAATTACGACATAGAGCCAGATTCATGGGCTAAATGGTGGGGATCTGATTGGATTAGAGCAGGTATTGCAGGCTATACAGCAGGTAGCAATGACGATCTTACAATGGGTGTTGACTACCTACCAGACTTTAGAACAGAGTCTACAACAGAGGTTGATATTCCTGAGCTACTAAAGACAAAGTGGACTAAGGAAGGAACTCTTGAAGAGAAGAAGGCTTACATTGATAGCTGGTTTGCAGAAACAGGCTATCCAAAAACACCAAGATATTATCAGATTTGCTGGTTGTCATCTTGGGTAGAGGAATTTGGTATTGACGGTTTCCGTTGCGATACAGCTAAGCACGTAGAAAAAGAGTCTTGGGGAGCATTAAAGACAGAGTGTTCTAAGGCTTTAAGTTCTTGGAAGGCTGAAAACCCAGACAAGGTGCTAGATGATAGTGATTTCTGGATGACAGGTGAAAACTACGGTATGGCACTTGATCCATCAAGCGATTATTACACAACTGCTGGCTTTGACTCAATGATCAACTTTGAGAATGGTGGCGGTGTACCAAAGCTTGATAAAATTGCTAGCAGATATCAGGATTATGCTGATAAGATTAACACAAACGATAACTTCAATGTTATGACATATATTTCATCACACGATGATACAATGGCTAACGTTGGTTCAGGTAAGGATATGTACTATCAGGGTACTGCATTCCAGCTACTACCAGGTGCTATCCAGATCTACTATGGTGACGAAACTAACAGACAGAAGCTTTCATCAGTTAAGCTTGCAGATGGTACAAGAGTTACTCTTGATGACCATGCACTAAGAAGCTTTATGAACTGGGAGTCAGCAGATGCAGAGCAACTGGCTCACTGGCAGAAGGTTGGTAAGTTCAGAAATAATCACGTTGCAGTTGGTGCAGGTGCAAATGCTACTATTGAGTCAACAGACGCTTCAGGTGTAGCATTTACAAGAACTTATAATAAAAATGGCGTAGAGGATGCTATAGCTGCTGTTATTGCGTCTACTGCTAATACAGATGTAACAATTACAGTTGGTTCTATTTTTGAGGACGGTACAGTTGTAAACAACGCTTATGACAACACACAGGCTACTGTAAAGGATGGTAAGGTTACATTCAACAGTGGTGCTCATAACACAATTCTTGTAGAAAAGTATGTTGAGCCAACTGAGAAACCAACAGAGAAGCCAACAGAAAAGCCAACAGATGCTCCTAAGGATCCAACAGCTCCAACAGAGGATGCTACAAAGGCAGAAAAGCCAACACAGGCTCCTACAAAAGCTACTGATAAGGCTACAAGCAAGCCAACAAGTGCTACAAACGCAACACAGGCTACATCAGCAACATCAGCTACTTCAGCAACAACCGATTCAACAACAGGTAAGGTTGCTACAGGTGACTCAACTTCAGTTGCAGGCTTAATGGCTATTCTTGTTGCAGCAGGTGCAACAGCTATGCTTGGCAAGAAAAAGATGAAATTTAACGACTAATTCTAAGTAATATTTAAGGCACGCTCATTTTGAGCGTGCCTTTTTGCACATATACATTGAAATTATGGATAGAGAAGAAATTTTGTGCGTAATAAGTAAATCTTATTGTTTTTATTTTGTTTTATGTATATTTGAGTGTATGATTAGGGGCTGTTATTATAAGAAAAGTAGAATTTTTACCAGTGATATAGAATAATATGTCGGCTTGTGTTATAATAACTCTAATTGGATTTTATTAAAATGTAGAAATAAAAGAGTCAAAATATATGTTGAATTTGGCTCAGTTTGGAAGTGCATTTGAACAATAATAATCTATATTAAATATGGAAGGGATATGAATTAATATGTTAGTTGGATATACTGGATTTGTAGGCAGTAATATTTGTGAAAAGCATAGCTTTGAGTACTTAATTAATAGCAAAAATATTGAAACTGCTTATGGTAAAAAACCAAATCTTCTTATTTATTCAGGTGTACCTGCTGAAATGTTTATAGCGAATAAATACCCTGAAAAGGATGAAGCGATTATAAACAACGCAAAAGAAAATATCAGAAAAATTAATGCAAAAACAACAGTGCTTATTTCAACAGTAGCTGTATATGACAGAACAGATGGAGTAGACGAGGATTATGAGCCTTGTGTTGAAAATCTTACTCCATATGGTAAAAACAGGCTTGCTCTTGAAAAATGGGTTGAAGAAAACTGTGAGAATTATTTGATAGTAAGACTTCCTGCAATTTTTGGGAGCAACTTAAAAAAGAACTTTTTATATGATTACATAAATTATATCCCTGCAATGCTTAAATCAGAAAAGTATGCCGAGTTATCTGAAAAGGATGAATTGATAAAGGATAACTATGCTGATATGGGAAATGGATTTTTTAAATGCAGTGCAGTAGATAAAGAGGTGCGAAACGCCCTAAAGAGTAGCTTCAAAAAGGTAGGCTTCTCTGCTTTGAATTTTACAGACTCAAGATCTATTTATCAGTTCTTCTGTTTATCTTATCTTTATGAAACAATAGAAAAATGTCTTGAGAAAAAAATAAAAAAGATAAATCTTGTAACACCACCTGTTAGTACAGGTGAGGTTTATGAATATCTATCTGGTGATAAATTTGAAAATGTTCTGGCAAAAGAACCATTTAATTATGATCTTAGAACTAAATATACAGAAAGTGGATATATTATGAGCAAGGAACAGGAGCTAGAGGATATTTCAGCTTTTGTTAAAAACGAAATATAAAGATAATTTGGAGGATAATATGAAGCTTGCGATTTCAAATATTGCTTGGGATTCAGAAAATAACGAAAAGGTTTACAAGTATTTATCAGATAAAGGATTTTCTGCTATAGAAATAGCACCTACAAAGCTATTCCCAACAAATCCTTACAGCCATATAGAAGAGGCAAAGGAGTACGCAGAAAAATTATATGCTAAGTATGGTTTTTCAATATGCTCAATGCAATCTATATGGTATGGTCAAAACGGAAATATATTCCACTCAGATAAAGAGCGATTAGAATTACAGGAATATACATTTAAAGCTATTGATTTTGCAGTGGCTATAGGCTGTAAAAATCTTGTTTTTGGAAATCCAAAGGCGAGAAATCGTGATAACGAAAGCAGTGATGATAAGGTTGCAGAATTTTTCTGTAATATTGCAAACTATGCTGTTGAAAAGGGTACATATATAGCACTAGAGCCAAATCCTACAATTTATAATACTAACTTTATAAATTACACACAGCAGGCATTTGATTATTGTAATAACATTAACAACAATAATTTGCGTGTAAATGTTGATTTAGGTACTGTTATCTGTAATGAAGAGAATCTCGATTGTGTTAAGAAAAATATTCATCTCGTAAACCATATTCATATTTCAGAGCCATATCTTGCCAAGATAGAAAAGCGAGAGTTACATAAACAACTAAAGGAGCTTGATTATAATAATTACATTTCTATTGAAATGGGAAATCAAGATAATATTGATGATTTATTTGAAGTAATTGACTATGTTTCGGAGGTGCTTGGCAATGAGTAATAGAGTTTCAGGTGTACCTTTATATACTGTTGATGAGTATAGCCAAAAAACCAGTGATTATTGTGTGCTTATTCCTATAATTAACGAAAAGGGCAGAATAGATGCAGAGCTTTTAAAAGCTAAGAATGCAAATATTGATAAGGTAGCTGATATAGTAATCTGTGATGGTGGTTCTACCGACGGCTGTACAGATGCAGAGCTTTTGAAGGAGCTTGGCGTAAATACTCTGCTAACTAAAACCGATAAAGGTAAGCAAGGAGCACAGCTAAGAATGGGCTTTGATTGGGCTATTAAAAGAGGCTACAGTGGCTTTATAACTATTGATGGTAATAATAAGGATAGTATAGAGGATATACCAAGGTTTATAGAAAAGCTAGAGGAAGGCTATGATTTAATTCAAGGCTCAAGATTTCTAAAAGGGGGAAAGGCTATTAACACACCTCCTTTCAGACTTGTATCAGTAAGACTTATTCATGCTCCTATAATAAGCCTTACTGCACATCAATGGTTTACCGATACTACTAATGCATATAGAGCATATTCTAAAAAATATATCACAGATGAGCGTGTAGATATTTTTAGAGATATTTTTGATACATACGAATTACTTGCATATCTTTCTGTAAGAGCAACTCAGCTGAAAATGAAAGCGTGTGAAATACCTGTAACAAGAGCATACCCAAAGAATGAGGAAACACCAACAAAAATTAAAGGTATTAAGGGTAATTTTGCTTTATTTAAAATATTGATATTAAACTTATTTGGAAAGTATAAGCCTAAAAGTAAGTAAATTTTTACTGTAATTCTATAAAAAGGTGATGTGACAAATTGAAAATATATGACAAAATAATAATCGGTGCAGGCTTATATGGCTTATATTCTGCACTGTATTGTGCGAAAAAGGGTGAAAAGGTGATTGTACTTGAGGCTGATGACCAACCCTTTAAGAGAGCAACCTATATAAACCAAGCCAGAGTACATATGGGATATCATTATCCTCGTTCAATATCAACAGCGTTAAAATCCAGAAAGTATTTCGATCGTTTTAACGAAGATTATGGCTTCTGTGTTCTTAGCGACTTTGAGCAAATTTACGCAACAAGTGCTAGCTTTAGCTGGACAGATGCAACTCAATTTAAAAAGTTTTGTGACGATGCTAATATCAGATGTGACGAGCTTAATACAGCAAACTACTTTAAACCAAGAATGTGTGACGGTGCATTTTTAACAACAGAATATACATACGACGCTCACATTCTAAGAGATTATTTCCTTGATGAGCTAAAAAAATACAGTAATGTAGAGATTATATATAGTGCTTGTATTACAGAAATAAAAAACGAAGGTAATGCTTACGCCATAACATATAACAATAATAAGGTATCAGCTCCGTTTGTGCTTAATGCTACATATAGTGGAGTAAATCAGATTCATAAGCTTGCTGGCTTTGAGCCTTTTAAAATCAAGTATGAGCTTTGTGAAATTATTCTTTGTAATGTTTCTGATAATTTTAAGGATATCGGCTTTACAGTAATGGATGGTCCGTTTTTCTCTATTATGCCTTTTGGAAAAACAGGATATCATTCACTTACATCTGTTACCTTTACTCCTCATGTTACAAGCTATGAAGATGTTCCGGTGTTTGAGTGTCAGAAAAAGTCAAATGGCTTTTGTTCTCCTGAAAGATTGGGAAATTGTAATGACTGTCCTGCTAAGCCTGAAAGTGCATGGCCTTATATGTCTAAGCTTGCAGAAAAGTATTTGAAGGATGAATTTAAATTCACCTATGAAAAGTCTTTATTCTCAATGAAGCCAATTCTTAAAGCTTCTGAAATAGATGATTCAAGACCTACAGTTGTTAAAGTGTTTAATGAATCACCTATGTTTGTAAGTGTGCTGTCAGGAAAAATTAATACTGTTTATGATTTGGATGAGGTGTTAGATTTATGATTAAAAATAAAGAAAAAAACTTTGTATCAGCAGTTGTGTATTTGCATAATTCTGAAAGCTTTGTTGGAGAATTTGTTGAGAAAATTTCAAAGACACTGGAAGAAAACTTCTTGAGCTTTGAGCTTATATGTGTAGATGATGGTTCAACTGATAATACAGTTAGCGTAGTAAAAAATATTGCAGAAAAAAGCGAAAAGGGTACAGTATCTATAATAAAGCTAAGTAATTATCAGGGGTACGAGGCTGCAATGAATGCAGGTGTTGACCTTGCTATTGGAGATTATGTTTTTGAGTTTGACTCTGCCTTTATTGATTATGATATTTCATTGATGATGAAATTATATCAAAAATCACTAGAGGGTTATGATGTTGTATCTGCAACAAACAACAGATATAAAAAGGGTAGCTCAAAATTGTTCTACACTCTATTTAATAGAAGTGCTAATTTACAGTATAAAATAAAATCTGAAAGCTTTAGAATTGTTTCAAGAAGAGCTATAAACAAGGTTTATTCTATGAGTAAATCTGTAAAATATAGAAAGGCGTTTTATGCAAACTGTGGACTAAAATCTGCAAATATTGAGTATGATGGTACACAGAAGCCAGCAGGTATAACAGCAGTAGAACGTGATTATCGTACTGAAACAGCAGCAACATCTTTAATTCTTTTTACAGACGTTGCTTATAAGGCGTCTATCGGTATAAGTATACTTATGATGATTGCAACAGTATTTATGGCTATATATTCTATAATTACATTTGCAACCAATAATGCTATCGAAGGCTTTACAACCACTATGCTTGTTGTTACAGGCTCTTTCTTTGCAGTTTTTGTATTATTTGCAATTGTTATAAAGTATCTATCAATTTTAGTTCAGCTTGTGTTTAATAGACAGGAATATAAAATTGAATCAATAGAGAAGATTTCGAAGTGAGTGTGGTAGTTTATGAGTAGAACGGCTAAAAAGAAGTTTTTAAATATTATAACATTATTGCTTTTGTCAATGGTTCTTGTTGTTTTTACATCTGTAATTAAATACCCTGAAGGTGATGTTAACTTTACTAATTCTGATGCAACATATCATACGCTGTTGACAATGCAGGCATATGACGAAACACCGGTTTCGGTACATAAATTTCTTCCGATTGTTACTCTTGGAGGCGAAACTGACAAAAATATTCCTTGGGGTGCTACTGTTCCCGATTCTCAAGGTAATTATTACTACACATCCTTTTCACCAGCTGGATTTGCTTTACCATATTTGTTTTGCAAAATATTTTTCCTGCCTATTAACGAGATGAGTCTTTATATTTTTAATTCTGTCTTATTTTTTGCTTCGGCATTTTTAGTAGGTGTTTTAGTATTAAAAATATTTTGCGATAAAAAATCGCCACTGTTTCTTTCAATTATTGCTGTATTTCTTTATATTCTTACACCCGAAACGCTTATTTCTATGGGTATTGTATATTGGCATCAATCCATTATGCAGGTAACACTTTTGCTACAGCTTATAGCGTTTGTTGATATTTATAAATTTAAAAAGGGAAAATATTCTACAATATTATTCTTGGTTATGAGTTTTATTAACCCGTATATTGAATGGACGGGCTATGTAGCAAATGTAGGCTATGCATTAGCATTTGTAGCTATTAATAGAAAAGATATAAAAACTGGAATCAAAAAGGCTATGTGTATGGCTGGCGTATCATTTCTTTCTTTTATGATGTTTACAGTGCATTATTGCAGTACTATAAATCCTGTTGA
The DNA here is from genome assembly GCA_036309185.1 of Acutalibacteraceae bacterium. GTDB lineage: Bacteria > Bacillota > Clostridia > Oscillospirales > Acutalibacteraceae > CAG-964. The sequence continues at coordinate 5,403 of JAXJUF010000066.1, read as the reverse complement.
ATATGTTTATGCTTTGGTGAAGCGTTTTATTGAAAGAAGTGTTACTGAAAAATATACTTATTTACATCTGTTAATGGGATACTTGGATTCATTTACTTTGATACTTTTTCTAATTTGTATATTGTTCGTTGTGTTAACACTGATATATAAAGGTTTTGACTGGATAAAGCTAAGTATGTTTTGGTCAAATAAAGTTATTTTTGCAGTGGCACTGTTTCCTGTTTTAGAAAATGTTATTATGAAACAGCATTCTATTATATATACCTATGATAGAATGAAGCTGATTTTCATACTTTTGTTAATAATTTGTGATTTTGTTTGTCTTATTTCAGAAAAGATAACATACAAGAAATTATCAATAATCTGTTTAGTGATTACTGTTGTAGGAGTTTCAAATTATTCTATTCATACAATTGAAAGAATATGGGTGGCGAATTTTAAAGCAGAGAATAAATTACTTGCAGATTACTGTACAAAAAAATATACTCCTGAAAATAGTGTTTGTGGTATGGAAGACTTTAATGTTAGAGGATATACTAATCTGTTATTTAAAAGATCTATATACGAATTTTCGGATTATGAGAAAATAATTAAAATAGCAGAAAGTAACGGAAAGCAATATGCATTAAGTATATCAGCTGAAGTTGATCCTAATGGAGAAGTACATTGTGGTATACATAAATTTGTATCAATTAAGGTTTTTGATTGTTTAAATAAAACAGAGAAAGTAATTAAATTGGAAAATGGAATAGTTGTTGAACGTTAATAGAGTATATTAGTAAGTAAAAAATATATGTGATTAGGTCGTATTTTAAAACAAAATAGATAATTGTTTTAAAATACGACCTGATACTAAACACAGAAAAATAAAATTATATGAGGGTAGATAAATGAAAAAAGATTTAGGAATTAGAACAAAAAGCAAAATAGTTGATGTTTTATCCAAAAAAACATTATGGTTTTTTGGGGTATCAATCTGTTTTGCTATTATGTATGCACTAATTATAACAAAAAATTCGGATTTTTATCCGATAAATGGAGATTTTCAAAATTACAATCCAGCAAGAAGATTTCTTGATGGTCAGATTCCATTCAAGGATTTTTCTGTTTATCTTGGCTGTGGCGAAATGATTTTAGATTCTTTAGGATTATTGGTGATTGGTAATACATTTACAAACAGTCTTATGGTTATACGTTTTTTTAATGCAATAATATTTTATGTTTTTACATACGTTATTTCGTATTTAATAAGTGCTTCACACAAATTTTCTTCTTTATTGTCTGCACTTTCGCTTGGAATAGTTTCTGTATCTAAATTATTTATTTATTCTACTATTCTTGAGTCAGGAAATTCAGCAAGATTAATAAGATGTGGGATTTTAGCTGTTGAACTTGCACTTATTTTAGCAGCTATAAACGTAATTTGGAAAAGGGATATTCCTAAAAATAAAAAGCTTATTTTTACTTCTATTGCAGTAGGATTGATTACAGGTTCTGGTATAATTTGGTCAAATGATTACGGTATTGCCTGTGCTATTTGCATTTCACTTTGCTATGCGATTGCTGGAATTAAAATTGTTCACAAATTTGGAACAGTAATTTTAAATGTAGGTGTTTATATACTAAGTGCAATAACAGGCTTTTTGCTATCTGTTTTTATTATAACCAGAGGTAATGTAGGTTCATACTTTAGTAGTATTTTTTCTACAGGTACTTTTCAAAAATGGTATTATAAAATAGACGATTCTAGTATTTATGATAATTATAGAATTTTTGATTTTGAATTTGATATTATATATTTATTTGGATTAATACTACTTATCTATGCTTTTGTGTGTTTATTTAAAGCTAAAACTTTAACTGATATTTTTAAAAATTCATTATCAGCTTCAATATTTTTAACAGCCCTGTTTGCATCAGAATTTTATCATATAGTTTCAGGTACTTCATCAACAAAGGGGTTGTCTATTGTTGTTGTTTTATATGCTATTGTGTATACCTTATTTATTGCTATACAGTTTATACGTAGGAAAAACCTTTTGTCGAAATTTAGAAAAATCCGTTTTTTGAAAAAGAATACTTTAGAATTATTATCTCTTGGGTTGTGTGTGTGTATATTCCTATTTCAGGTGGCATACAAAATATATTATACTCCTCAAAATGAGAACTATGGTAAATATCTTGGAAATGATATAGATGGTAATTTATCAGAAACACTTGCTACCCCTATTCTTAACGCAAGTGAAATAATAGGAGATGAAGAAGTCTTTTCTACCTATGCATCTGCTACAGAGGTTTACTGTGGTAAATTTCAACCAACTGGATTTGATTATATAATTCACGTTTTGGGTGACGAAAATAGACAGGCTTATTTGGATACATTTAAAAACGGAAATTATAAATATGCTATGACTATTAATACTGAGTTTGATGGTCATGAATATTGGATCAAAAATTCAAATTGGTTTTTTTACAGACAACTTTGTACTGAGTATATTCCTACATATGATAATAGCCAATGGGTAATATGGAGAAAATCTGAAAATGATACTAAAACCTACGATTTGTCTAAAGCAAAGTTAAAAATCAAAAAGATTGATGATGCTTCGGTAAAGTTGATTATAGAGTATGATGAAAAAATAAGTGGTACAGCAGATGTAAGTCTTTCTTATGATACAGAATATAACAAGTCATTTTTTAAAACAGGAAATATAAATAAGTTTATTATGATTAACTCTACAACAGAAAAAGAAGCGGTTAATATGTTAGGTAAATCTGTAAATGAGTTGTATTTTAATTTCTGTTTACCTGAGGAAAGTGATTGCTATTATGTACCTGTTACTATAAAAGATGGCTATGGTGAATTATTAATTACGTCAAAGCCTGATGATGATGTGAAGCTTACAATCAATTCAGTAAAGATTAATAAAATATTTGATTTTGATTATATTGAGGGTAATTTGATTAAGGAGTGATATAGGTATGATAAAATCGTTAAAAACAAATGGCAAGGGCATTTTATTAATGCTTGTTTCTTCGATTTGTGTATGTACAGGACAGCTTTTTTGGAAATTGTCGGCTGAAGGGGAATTACTGTACTTGCTTGCTGGCTTTGGACTTTATGGTATAGGAGCAATAGTTATGCTTATTGCATATAAATTTGGAAGTCTTTCTGTGCTTCAGCCAATGCTTAGTGCTAACTATGTATTTACTATTATACTTGCGTGGCTTGTGCTTAACGAGCAGATTCAACCTTCTACTCTTATTGGAATTGCCATAGTAACAATTGGTGTTATATTGATAGGAGGTGGCGATAATTAATATTGGATTATTTCTTCTGTTGATTTTAATGACGCTTATGGGTTCTGTTGCTGCCTTGTTTTTGAAAAAGGCGTCAGGCTTTAAAGGTATAAAAGACTTATTGACTAATGTTAATTTATACATTGGTGCAGGTTTGTATCTTGCTTCGGCAGTGATAAATGTGTTTATACTTAAATTTGTAGATTACTCAATTGTTTTACCATTAACATCAATAACATATGTTTGGACAATGTTTGTTTCCTATTTGGTATTAAAGGAGAAAATAGGAGTAAAAAAAATAGTTGGAATAACACTTGTAATCGTTGGATGTATATGTATAGTTTTATAACTTGCTTTAGATCGGAGGGCAAAGAAGGGTGAAAAAATCCACTAAGAAATATAGCTTTATTTTAAGAGCTGAATTTATAACTTTGTTCTTGCTTGTTTTTTCAAAAATTATTTATTTCTTTTGTTTGGAGATTAAGTGTACAGCAGATTCCTATGAGTATATAGCAAGAAATGGATTTGATGTATTCTCAGGTGTGATTGATAGGTATAGACTACCGGTTTATCCTGTGCTGATAGATCTATGTACACACTTATTTGAAGATAATTACTTGTTAGCACTATGTTATTTCCAATTGGTTTTATCATTGGTAAGTATTGTTTTGTTATATATTACTATGAAAAATCTTACTGAGCATGGCTTTATTAATTTAAGTGTGACAACTCTTTATGTGTTATGTAATGCTGTTATTGGGTGGGATAAGACTATTTTAACAGAGTCATTATCATTATCTCTTACGGTTATTATAGCGTGGGGAGTAATATTGTATTTAAAAAAGAATAGTAAAAAAGCTATTATAATTGCTGTTGTAGCTGCGACTATTGGTTGTTTCCTTAGAGCAGTATTTGCTATTTATGCAGGACTTATATTGGGATTTTTAATTTTAAGATTAATTTTCCCAGGAAAAAATCTTGAAAAGTCTGCAATTAAAACACAAAGACTTAGCAATTTGAAATGCACTGCTATTGCAGTTGTACCTGTGATTCTTTTAATGCTGTATGCTGGTGGATTTTATCAGCAATATGGAGCTTTTACTTTAAGTGATTCAGGTCTTGGACAGCAGGTTACAGTGGTTTTGGCAACAGGATATTATTTAGGGTCACCAGATGAAGAAATTAAAGAAGTAGCAGATGTATTTCTTAACTCTACATCGCAGGAAACATTGTCGGTAGAAATTGAAAAATCAATTGACAGCATATATAAGAAATGCTCATTAACAGAAGAAGAAAAAGAAACTCTTGAAAAAATGATGTTTGAATATTATAATCCTGATATTATTCTTGCCGAAGCATATGAGAAAGAAATGAATACATACTTTTCAAAATTATATGAAAATGATTTTACCTGTGATGATGCAGGTTCGCTTTATATGGCGAGATGCTATATTATGAATAATTTTAGCAGAGAGCGTATAAATACCTTTGTTTCTAAATGCAAAAAAGATAATATTAAGAGTTATGTTTTGGATTTTTATAAGAATGCAACTGAAGAATTTAACTCTTATAAAACCCCATTAACAAGCACTATAGCGTCATTATTGAATGATTTCTTTAATTCGGTAGTGTTCTTTTTTCGTATAACATTGCTTCATGGTATAATAATTGGATTTTTAGAGCTTGTTATTTTTGTAGTTGTTTTGGTAAGAAAGAAATTTACAGATTGGTTACATTTAGGATTAGCAGGCTTTATATTATCAACAGCCGTCTTATCAATCCTTGGAACAAATGCTGAATTTGCAAGAACATCAATTACGATGATTCCGTTTATGTTTATTTCGGTAGGTCTTTGGATTAATTTGTTATACACGAAGTTTATATGTAAAAATAAAGATTAATAAAATTAACATAAAAGTGGCTATCTCACTATGATATAATCCCCTTAAAGTATCCTTGAAAACTTTTTGTTTTTTCAAGTGTCTACTTTAAGGGGATTATATGTAAGCGTCAACTCAAGCACGCCTACCCATCCTCCTTTTAACGAGATATAATTCTCATTAAAAGGAGGATTTTTAAATATGGCGACAAGAAGAACTAAAG
>JAXJUF010000065.1:0-35062 GCA_036309185.1 Acutalibacteraceae bacterium | reverse complement strand
GCTCATTTGTGGTACAATATATATTGTTCATAGTGATTTTCCTCCTGTTAGGTTGGTGTGGTAACTTTATTCTAACATCGTGGTTCATCACTGTGAACCTTTTTTTATTTATCTGTTCAATTTCATTTTACAATTTACCATAAAAATTTGTTGCAAATCCCAATTTTAAACAGCTGTATGCGACGCATACAGCTGTGTTCTCTACTGCTTGTTTATTACAACCTGATACGGTATTTTTACCCCATTTTTCTCAAATGCAATATTTACCTGTTCCTCTATTTTATAGTACAAATCCCAATAATCCTCTGTTTTACACCAGAATTTAACGTCTAATGTCAGGCATCTATCATTTTGACTGAAAACACCTATTACCGGTTCTTTTTCATGCAATATTTTTTTGTTGTTATCTATAATATCTCTAATAATTTTCTTAGTAGCCAAAACGTCATTATTATATGCTATATTGAAAGTAAGGTCTACCCTTCTTTCTTTATTACTTGAATAATTTATTACGCTCTCGCTTGTTACATTCTTGTTTGGTATAACAATTTCTTTATTATCTGCCGTATTCATATGTGTTGAAAATAAAGAAATTTTTGTTACTGTACCTTCATCCTGATCTATTTTAAGATAGTCACCTTTTTTAAACGGTTGTGTAAATATAAGTAAAATACCACTTGCAACATTACCTAAGGTATCCTGTAATGCCAAGCCTACAGTTACCGTAGCTGCACCAAGAGCTGTTACCAAAGTACTTACATTTACACCCAGTTGACCTAACGCCATCAATATAACTGCTATTCTTAAAGTTATAAGAATAAGAGATCTGAAAAAGTAAACAGCTGCAGGGTCTACCTTGCTTTTTTTGATACAATTAACTATAAACTTTGTAAGATGCTTTGATAACACCCAACCAAGCAATAATATAATTATAGAAAATATAAGATTAGGTAAAAAATCAAGAAAAGAATTTAAAATCTTTTTAAAAAATTCAGGTGGAAGACTTAAAATCTCCTTTATACCCATTGGAATAAATTGGAGAGAAAGAATATCATTAAGCATACAGCTCCCCCTTTTATCTGTTATTAATTATATGATAAACAACATTAGCAAATTCAATTGCCTGTGTATTAACAAGTGGTTTGTCAGAAAACACTCCACTTACTACTGTGCCATCACCAAAGTAAACTACACCACTACCACAAGCAGAGCCATTACTAAAGCAACCTGTATATCGGTGGTCGATATATAATACAGTTCCTTTTCCATCAGGTACGCCATTATTAAGCTGTCCTGAATAAACTCCGTTCATCATAGGCTGTTCTACAACAAATTCTCTGGAGGTTCTGAATTTTTCATAATCGGTATCCTTCAGCTTAGACACATACTCAAGAGGTTGCATCTCTCTGGTTGAAACCTTCATACTTTTAAGTGGCTGTCCGTTTTTAAATATACCCTCAAAGAGCTTTTCTCCATATTCTGTAAAGGTACAGCCCATTCCCTCTCTTAGGTTAGCCTTTATATTACCGTCATATACAACACTTAAACCGTCTTCAGAATATTCTCTCATATATTCACATTCGCCATTGTTGTATATACATTCGCTTATCAATATACCTTTTTTTATAATGTTTATTCTTCCGTTAGGTAAGCCGTTGGTAAAATTACCAGCCATTGAGGTTTCATCATCAATTGTGAGCAAGCCTGCACCATTATATGTGTTGTTGCTCCACATACCACTATATTCTATTCTTGAGTTATTATATTTTATACCAAAACCAGAGAAAACATCATTCTCGAAAGAACCCATATAGATACATTCTCCGTTAGAATATAATCTTCCTGTACCTGATTTTACACCATCTGAAATTTGTCCATCGTAAACCTTCTGACCGTTTTCATAGCAAATTCCATTTCCGTCAGGCTTGCTATCAACAACAGCACCATTATATTTTATTAATCCGTTTGCGTCATAGATTACAAGTCTACCCTTAGCTACACCGTTTTGAAACTTTCCGTCGCTGTAGCTACCGTCAGGATTATAAAGTCTTCCATCGCCATTATACAAGCCCTTTTTCCACTGACCTGTATATATAATTGCTCCTGTTGATGAGCTTAGCTTACCTGTTCCATTAGGCTGACCAGCTGAAAATTCACCACTGTAAACATCCCCGTTTTCATAGGTTAGTACACCACTACCACTGTAAAGGTTGCGTTTAAAATCACCTGTATATTTAATGGAACCATCAGGATTAAACAGAATACCCTTACCATCTTTATTTCCGTTTTTATATTCACCGTTATAAATTAGAGTACCGTCAGCAGATATAATTGTACCATATTGTAATGGCTCTCCGTTTTTATATTTTGCTATGAACATTTCGCCACTTTCAGCGTTGAAATTAATTCCACTCTGCTGTGATTCTGTGCGATTACCTGCAAAAGTAAATCTACCATTTTTATCAAACTTTGCATAAATAAACTTTTTAGCATTGTCACTATAATCTGCAACAGTAACACTTCCGTCTGTTGCTCTGAACTCAATACCAAAACCGTTATATTTATCGCTTAAATAATTACCTACATATGAAACCTTTCCTGTTTTAAAGAATGACACTCCAAAACCATTCTTCATATCGTCTTTATATTCGCCCTCATATACAGTTTGACCTTTGGTTGTCTGAGTTCTTCCGTAGCCATTTCTGTTGTTTAATTCATCAAGAGCACCAAAATATAGTCCTTTTTCTTTTTGTGAGAGCATAACAACCTTATCAGCACTAGCTTCGCAGGTATTGGTATCGGTAGATTTTTTCTTATTGTTGCTTTGCATATTAGGTACAGACGGTAGAACTGTAGGAGCAGGGATTACAGGCTGTGGAATTTCCTGAACTGGTTGTACTACCTGAGCTTCACTTTGAACCTCAGGTGCTTTATTTACAGGCTGGCTATTAAATACAGGCTGTGCAACAGGTTGAACAGGTGTATTTGCAACAGCAGTAAACACCTCTGTAGTATCTGCAAGATTTTTGAACTGAGAATTTTCTTTTAATGCACTAACATTAAAATATTCCTTTACTTCTGACTGCTTTTGTGCTGTAGCAGTATTTTCAGTAGCACTTTTTATAATACCTAACCATTTTTCTTCTGTTTCATCATCACCAAAATAATATGTAACATTATTAACGGTTGCAGTTACCTCTGGCTGACAGATTGCAACTGCTCTTTGAAGCTCTGTAGTATTATCTGTAAGTGGCAATGCATAAAGAATTTGAGGGAATGATGATGTTGCATCATACATTGCTATAGCTGCTCTGTCATCGTTAAGCCACGGCATAAGACAAACTACAGGCTCGGCTGTATTAGTGTTAAAGTACTCTGTTTTTTGCCAAATATGTGAGTGATTAAAATACATTTTCTTATTTACAGCACCATTAGTATTTTTATAAAGAATTATATAACCAGCTGGCTCTGTAGCAATTTCTTCGGTTACATTACCATTTATTGTTGTTCTCCACTTAAATTTTCCCTTTGGATCAATCTGATATGTAAACGAATATTTTATACCGTCAGCTGTAAAAAACACCTTATCCTTAATTTTTTTGCCACGACTGATAAAATATTTATTACGAGCATCTGTAAGAATATCAATAGGTGAATTATTAAATTCTTTATTATTAAAAAATACATTAAGATAAATACAGGATTTATCAAGCTGTTCTTTTTTTGGAATGTTCATTTTTATCCTCCCACATATTTATACTAAACACTATTTAAAATATACCGAAAAGATTTCTGTATTTTAAAGGTGTTTAATATTAGAATAAGCCACTGTTTATAGTACTACAAAATTCATTTTTTTGCAAGATATACAGCAAAACCAACAGACATTATATATTATATGCCTGTTGGTTATAAATTTAGGTTATTAAATTTGATTTTTTTACAGAGATATTTACGGTTGTTTCGCTGTTGAAGCACCAGCACTTATTCAGTTGTGACATACCTATTATTACAGGTAACTCCTGAGAACCCTCAAAGCCTTCTGCCAATGCACTTAAATCTACTGTAGCAGATATATTTTCTGTTGTAAATTCACTTATAATATCCTTTGGACCAGCCATAGAAATATCTATTGATTTAGTTGAAACCTGTGCTGTATATCCCTTAGGAACATTTTTAAGTTTAATATCAGATACAGTTACAACCTTTGACGTATATCCATTTAAATTAAATGATATTTTCGCCTGTTGCTCATCACTTAAATTAACACAGCCTGTAGGCAATGTTATATTTCTTGTAACCTGTGTAGTTGTAGGTGCAAGCTTATTGAAATCTATAGGGTCAAGCCTTATTTCTGTAAGCCCCTCAAGCACACCCTCAGTACTTGCTATTGTAATAGTTGAAGGCGATACCTTAGCAATCTTCTCTACATCAACACCATTTGGAACATTAACAAATGATGGTACAACCGGAATTTCTTTTTGCTGAAGAATTTGAATTGTAACATCAACCATAGTTGGAGTTACCGAAAGTAAATCATTTTCTATAAACTCTCCGGTAGAATCTAACAGCTGTATCGGAAGCTTCTTTACTATATTTTCTTTTTGCTCGCCTGTTATTTTGTCATATACCTGTACCTCACTTATTTTTTTTACCTCTTGTTCAGGTCCTGTAACAACTATTTTATCCTGTGATATAGTAGGCTGTGAAATATAATAGCCTGAATTTTTGCTTACAGGCACAGTAACAGCTGATGTATCTATATTTTTAGAAATAGGAAACTCCTGCTGTCTTTCTTTATCTACAGTTACATTTATTACCGAAGGCGTAACTGATACAATTTCATAATCTGTTTTTACACCAAGCTTTTTTGCAGAAAGTCCTAAAGCATATGTATTAGCAACATTAATACTATTTGTATTCTGTGCTAATACCTGAATATCACTGCTTGATATTGAACCAACAGTAAGTCTGTTACCCTTAATTTGTACTGTAACCTTGGTATCTCCCCCACGATAAACTCTAAGACCGTCATTTTGTGCTTGCTCTGGAAGCTCTATTGTAATAGGTACATCTGAAACTACTGTAATACTTTCTTCTTCAGATGTAGATGTAAATCCCACCCAAAAAATACAAGCCAGAACAAACGACAGCAACAGCAAAAATTTTGAATTTGCAAACAGCTTTCTTGTATTGAATTTACTTTTTTTCGTCTGATGTTGTTTGTTCATTACTGGTTTTCTTATCCTTTCTTATTGCTGAAAAAATAGGAATAAAATCAGCAATATCGTTTCTTGTATAATCAGGAACAATAAGCGTTTCGAGTCTTATTTCAAGCTCGTTGCCGTCCTCCATTTTCATAAGTCTGCCTTGGTAAGCAAGAGAAATATTACCTGTTTCTTCTGAAACTACCACTACAACAGCGTCAGATTCTTCGCTCATACCTAATGCTGCACGGTGACGTGTACCTAAATTAACATCAACCTCTGCGTTTTTTCTTGTTAGTGGTAAAATACAGCCTGCTGAATATACTCTGCCGTTACGAATAATAACTGCACCGTCGTGTAATGGTGCTTTATTAAAAAACATATTACCAAGCAACGAAACTGATGATAGGGCATCTATTATTGTGCCTGTTTTAATTATATCGCCAAGCTTTGTTTCTCGTTCAAAAACTATAAGTGCACCAACCTTTTGTCGGCTAAATGTTTTTGCAACAGAAACTACATCTCGTACACATTTTTTATTTAGCTCTACAGTTTGTTCGTTTTCGTCTGGTATAGAAAATCCAAATGTTTTTGAAAATCTACTACGTCCAATTTTCTCCAGAGCATTACGCACCTCTGGTTGAAATACAATAATAAGTATAAGTACACCAAACTCTACAAACATTTTAAGCAAGGTAGAGAACATTGTAAGGTTAAATAATGTAGACATAAAATATACTACAAGAAATAACACCAATCCTTTTAAAAGCTGAAGTGCCTTTGTATCTCTTACAAATTTAATAACTGCATATATTACTGCTGTAACACATACAATATCTACGGCATCTTTTACTTCAAAGGTTTTTATAACCGATAAAAAGGACTGGAACCAAGATAAAATCGTTTCCATTTTTTTCATTCCCTTTGAATATCAAATTTTCTAAATCACATATAAAGTAATTTTATCACAAAATACAAAAATGTACACTACCTAAATGAAAAAAATTACGCTTTATAAGAAATATTTCTTACTGCATTAACCATAGCATTTATATCTGAATTTTTATTGAAATATGAAAGTGATACTCTTACTGTGCCTTGCTCCTCTGTTCCTAATTTTTTATGTGCTAATGGTGCACAATGCATACCTGCTCTTACTGCGATATTATATTTTTCACTTAACAATACAGCAACGGTTTCACTATGCATATCACCTATATTAAAAGAAAGAAGTGGAGCCTGATATTCCTTTTCTGGCTTAGGTGTATACAACCTTACAGCGTTTATTTTAGATAACCCCTCATACAGCTGTGTAAGCAATGTAAATTCGTGATTAAAAATTTTCTGTGTAGTTGTTTTTTTCACAAATTCTACACCCTTTAGCAATCCACATATTCCAGGGAGATTACATGTACCACTTTCAAATTTATCTGGTGTTACTATTGGTTGCATAATCTCTATAGAGCTACTTCCTGTTCCTCCACATACTATAGGTGGAATTTCTTCGGGGTTACTGATATACAAAATACCTGTTCCCATTGGACCAAACAAGCCCTTATGCCCTGCTGATGCTAAAAAATCAATATTCATATTTTCAACATCAATAGGCAAAACACCCGATGACTGTGCAGTATCTACAAGAACCCTTATATTATATTGATGTGCCAAAGCAATAATTCTTGTTATAGGCAATATTGTTCCTGTTACATTTGATGCGTGTGTTATTACAAACAGCCTTGTTTTCTCGTTAATTGCATTTCTGAAATTATCTAGAGTTGATTCAAAGTCTCCGTGTATAATCTTAACAGGTGTGTACGTTACACCTATATCACTTAATTCCTGTAGTGGTCTTAGTACAGAATTATGCTCCAGCTCAGACACTACAACATGGTCATTTGGTTTAAGATAACCTTTTATTACTGTATTCAATGCATAGGTACAGTTTTGTGTAAAGGCTATATTCTCTACATTTTTTATATTATAAATTTCTGCTATAGCCTCTCTGCATTTATACACCTGCTCTGCAGACATAATAGACATTTTATGTCCACTTCTTCCGGGATTAGCACCAATTTTTTGCATAGCATTATTTACAGCACTATAAACACTGGCAGGCTTTGGAAAGGTTGTAGCCGAATTATCCAAATATATCATTTTTTCTCTTCACCCTCTGTTATTTCTAAAATTTCAATTCCACTATCTTTAAGCAAATCTATTGCTTTTTGCAGATTTCTATACAACACCAAGCTATAGCTACAGCGTGCCTTATTTGAATATTTTTGCGATTTAACTATATCTACATATATACCATTATTTTTTAAAATAGATTTCGCTTTCATTGCATAGGTTATTGAAGATACCATAATAAACTGCCTTGACATATACTTCACCTCTTTATACTTGATAAGGCTTTTTAATATAATATGCTATACAGTCTTTCTTAGTGATATCAACAATAAACTCTATTTTTAGTAGTTTTTAATTAATAGGTGAAAAAATAGATACCACTCAAAAAGAGTGATATCCTAATAAAAAGCACAAAAAAGACTGAAGGTTACCGACTCCTTCAGTCTTTTTTATTATTTATAAAGGTTACAAGAATCTTAGACTTGTTTTAATGTCTAAGTGTGAGAAATTTCTTTAGGAAGAACGAAGCAAAATAATTTATATGGCACTTTACTACCTTAACGGTAGATAATTAATTAACTTCCTCTTTCTGTAATTAATTATAATATAGTATCAACAACAAAATAACAACAATTAATATTCGAAAATAAAAAATTTTAAAATTTATTTTAAACCCTATAAAAATAAAATTAGACTTCTTTATAGAATATTTTTACACCTCGTATTATCGAAATATTCAGTCATTTTTCTGTTTTTAGATACACCCTAAAGAATAACGCATATTATTTACTTTCATAGTACAAACAAATAATATGCGTTTTTATTTTTAGAAATCACTTGAACCTGTGCTATGCCCTTGTCCTATTCTAGGGCATTTATAATTTCTGTGGTAACTTACAAACAACAAACATAGTTTTATAGTATTATTTATTTGTAACAGGGTTATTTGTTCTAAATAGAATATAATCAATGGAAACATCGAAATAATTCGCAATAGAAATTAAGGCTTGATAATCAGCTTGTCTTGTTCCACTTTCATAACGACTTATTGTATTTTGATTCATATTTAAATCCATTGCCATCTTCAATTGGGTAATACCTTTTTGTTCTCGTAATAGTTTTATTCTTGTTTTTGCTTTCAATTAAAAATCACCCTTGAAGTTATTATACCGAAGTGGTATAATAACAATATCCCGATTTGGTATATTGTTGAAATGGAGTGGAATATTATGATATTTATTTTTTTCGATCTTGGACTATTATTATTTGTTGGATTAATTATAATTATTCTAGGTGCACTTCTTGGTGCAACTCTTCTTAACACTATTCTTAATTTTATATTTATACCATCTATAATAATCCTAATTTTAGTTCATATAATAGGTATTATACTTTTCGATTTGGGAATTTACAATGAGAGTAAAAGCAAACCACCGTTTTTAATCACTGGAATTACACTATTTTCTATTGGTCGATTATTAAGAAGTTTTCTTGAAATTGTATATTTCGCTGTTTTATGTAAAAGCTTTATTAGTATTTTTCAAGAATGCGATGGTATTTTGGATCATGTTTTTTTCTTTATCGTCTTTTTATTAGGATTACTCGAAGGTTTTTTTATATTTTTTATTTCTGCTTTAATAGACGCAAAATTAATTGATAATTATCATCCTGCACTTTTTATAGGTATAGTCAGTTTACTTCTTTCTATTATATTTTATATTTTAGTAGAAGGTTGGGCTCATCCATTGTTTGCTGAATTATTTGTCGATACGCCTATATTAAATAGTATTTTTAGAAATCCATCTATTCTCGACAAAATCTTACTTCATTTTTTCAGTGACTGAAAAATCATTTTTATTCTTTATATAATATAAAAAACTCTAAATTCAATTATTCTGAATTTAGAGTTTTTTAACATTTAAATTGATAGTTGAAACTTCTCTTACATATTCTTTAGTAGGTTTGCCATTTCTATGGCACTTACTGCACAGTCGTAGCCCTTGTTGCCTGCCTTTGTTCCTGCACGCTCGATTGCCTGCTGAATTGTATCTGTTGTTACTACGCCGAACATTACTGGTATTCCAGTTTCTAAAGACACCTGTGCTATGCCCTTGCCCTATTCTAGGGCATTTATAATTTATGTGGCAGCTTACATATTCTTTAGCAGATTTGCCATTTCTATGGCACTTACTGCACAGTCGTAGCCCTTGTTGCCTGCCTTTGTTCCTGCACGCTCGATTGCCTGCTGAATTGTATCTGTTGTTACTACACCAAACATTACTGGTATACCTGTTTCTAAAGACACCTGTGCTATGCCCTTAGAAACCTCCGCACAAACATAATCATAATGAGTTGTGGCACCTCTGATAACTGCACCAAGGCAGATTATTGCATCGTACTTTTTGCTTTGTGCCATTTTCTTTGTGATTACAGGGATTTCAAATGCACCTGGTACCCAAGCTACATCTATATCCTCGTCCTTTACTCCGTGACGAACTAAACCGTCTACGCAACCACCAAGTAGCTTTGAGCCGATAAACTCATTAAATCTGCCTACTACTATACCAATTTTTAGACCCTCTGCTATTAGCTTACCCTCTAGAATATTCATAATAAAATCCTTCTTTCTTTTATTTTTATCTGTTAATTTTACTTATTAAAGTCAAGTATGTGACCCATTTTTTCTTGTTTTGTTTTTAGGTAAAATTCATCATATTTGTTAGCTTCAATTTGAATTGGAACTCTTTCGACTATTTCTAAACCGTAATCCTCCAAGCCATCTATTTTAAGTGGATTATTGGTCATAAGTCTTAATCCTTTAACACCGATATTTCTTAAAATCTGTGAACCAACAGAATAATCACGCATATCAGCAGGGAAGCCAAGAGCTATATTTGCCTCTATTGTGTCCATACCCTTATCCTGCAATGCGTAGGCTTTAATTTTATTAATCAAGCCTATTCCTCTACCCTCTTGACGAAGATAAATAAGAACACCTCTACCCTCTTTTGCTATTGCTTTCATAGCTGCATCATATTGCTGACCACAGTCACATCTTGATGAGCCTAATGCATCTCCTGTTAAGCACTCTGAATGCACACGACAAAGTACAGGCTTACCGTCGGTAACATCGCCCTTAATAAGTGCTACATGGTGTTCACCGTTTATTTTATTTACATAGCCACGAATCTCAAATTCACCATAGCGTGTAGGCATATTTGCTTTTGCTACACATTCAACAAACTCCTCGTGAACTCTACGGTATTTTATAAGGTCTGATATTGTACCAATTTTAAGATTATGTGTTTTAGCAAACTCCATTAAATCATCAAGTCTTGCCATTGTACCGTCTTCCTTCATAATTTCACAGCACAATCCAACTGGCTTACAGCCTGCAAGTCTTACTAAATCAACAGTGGCCTCTGTATGCCCATCACGCTCAAGCACACCACCATCTTTTGCAAGCAGTGGGAACATATGGCCTGGTCTGCGAAAATGCTCTGGTCTTGCTGAATCCTCAACAATTTTTAAAGCTGTAAGAGAACGCTCATACGCAGAAATACCTGTTGTAGTATCTATATGGTCGATAGATACTGTAAAGGCTGTGCAATGATTGTCTGTATTATGTGAAACCATTTGAGGGAAGCCAAGCTTATCCACATACTCCTTTGTCATAGGTGTACAGATAAGTCCACGAGCATAGCTAGCCATAAAGTTTACATTCTCAAGTGTTGCATGCTCTGCTGCA
Organism: Acutalibacteraceae bacterium; assembly: GCA_036309185.1. Classification (GTDB taxonomy): domain Bacteria; phylum Bacillota; class Clostridia; order Oscillospirales; family Acutalibacteraceae; genus CAG-964. The sequence continues at coordinate 23,980 of JAXJUF010000065.1, read as the reverse complement.
CAGATAACATCACCCTCGTTTTCTCTGTCCTCTGAGTCTAGCAATACTACATTTTTACCGTTTCTTATATCTTCTAAAAGCTCTTTAATTGTATTGAATTTGTAATCTGACATTTAAATTCTCCTTTCATTTTACATAAATCCATACTCAATAAGCATTTCTTCTGTTATATTATCTTCTTGTTTATTTTCAGTTTTAAAGCCCATAAGCTTTTCAACATATTTAGCTATAACATCACATTCCAGATTCACTGTATTACCCACACCCTTTTCAAGCAAGGTTGTTTGCTGTGAGGTATGTGGAATAATTGAAACCTTAAAGCAAATATCATCTACATATGCAACAGTAAGGCTGATACCGTCTATTGCTATTGAGCCTTTTTCTACTACATATTTCAAAATTTCTGTAGCTGTTTGTACAGTTACCCAGGTTGCGTTATCTTCCTTTTCGTATGAGGTAATAGTACCTATACCGTCAATATGACCACTTACTATATGACCACCCATTCTTGTAAGAGGTGTTAATGCTCTTTCAAGGTTTACTGGGCTATCTGGCTTTTGCTGTGAAAGATTTGTTCTTCTCATAGTTTCAGCCATTACATCTGCACAGAAATAGTCGCTACCCATACTTGTAACAGTAAGACACACACCATTTACTGCAATACTGTCACCTAATATTGTATTTTCTAAAACCTTTTTTGCTGAAATTGTAAGAGTTGATGACTTTTCTCCGTTTTTTACAGCCTTAATTTTTCCTATTTCTTCTACTATGCCTGTAAACATAAGTCATTTCCTCCTTTAATTTTTATCAACATATGCAGTAATACAGATATCATCATCTACTATATTAGTTGTTATATCTTTTAGCTTTACACCTTCTGATATTTTATCAAAGCCATTACCCTCTACCGAGGTTTTTGCGTTTACTCCACCGAAAATTTTAGGTGCTATATAATAGATCACCTTATCAACGATACCCTGATTAAACGCACTAAAGGCTAGTGTACCTCCACCCTCAAGCAAAATACTGTCAATACCCATTTCGCCTAGCTTTCCCATAAGGTGATTAAGGTCAACTCGTGCATCTTTTTCTTTTATAGATATAACCTCTGCACCCATTTGCTTTAGCATTTCTGCTTTTATGCAGGTATCACTTTGTAATGTAGCGATTATGGTTCTGTATTTATCAGCTGTTTGTATAAGGTTTGACTCAACAGGAATTTTCAGTGATGAATCAACAACTATTCTTACAGGTGATTTACAGCCGTCTACTCTGCAATTTAGCATAGGGTTATCACTTATTACTGTATTTATTCCCACCATAATACCACTAAGATAATGTCTTAGCATATGTACTTGATTTCTTGAGCTTTCGCAGGAAATCCACTGGCTTTCACCCTTGGCTGTTGCAATTTTTCCGTCAAGGGTAGTAGCTGATTTATATACAACAAATGGCTTTTTATCAACTATATATTTCATAAAAATTTCATTAAGCTGTATACTCTTATCTGCAAGTAAGCCATAGCTTACATCTATACCAGCGTCTTGCATTTTTTTAATTCCTCTGCCACTTACAAGTGGGTTAGGGTCTGTGGCACCTACTACAACTCTTGCTATTTTTTCTTTAATAATTCTGTCAGCACAGGGTGGTGTTTTACCTGTATGACTGCAAGGCTCAAGAGTTACATACATTGTTGCCCCTTCTACATTTTCAGTTGCGTTATTAAAAGCATCAACCTCTGCGTGAGCCTCACCACATTTATGGTGGTAGCCCTCACCGATAATTTTATCATTCTTAACTATAACAGCACCTACCATAGGATTGGGGCTGGTAAAGCCTCTGGCCTTTTCAGCAAGCTCTAAGGCTCTTTGCATATATAAATAATCCTTTTCTGAAAAACTCTGCATAAAAACCACCTAAAAAAGCCACAATACACAGGGCATTGTGGCTGAATAAACACTTTAAATCAGCTGTAAAATATACCTACCATAAAATAACACCTACAATAGGAATTTACACCTATAAGCAGATAAAAATAGAATTACAGCTGTTATATGTTTCTGTCATCCGGACTATACCGTCGGCTTTGGAATTACACCAAATCAGCTTTCGCTCGTGGGCTTTACCACCGGTGGGGAATTTCGCCCCGCCCTGAAACAATTTTTATTATACATTTTATATAAACATTATAGCATTACCACAGTAAAAGTCAACAGCAAATTTTGCAACAAAAAATGGATTTATTTATGTAGACGCTTTTCGTAATAAGTAATACTATTTCAGTTCTAAACGGTGGATAAAATTTCCGAACAGATTTTCTATCTGACGAATAACATACCACAGCAAGGCTATGAAATCAGGTAAAAAATATACCGAAAAGATATCTGCTTGTTAGAAATGAAATAGTATAGGTGTTACAATACTGTGTATACTAAAAAACCTCCTCTTACTTTGCGTAAAAGGAGGTTTTATTTAAGACTACTTAAAGCCTATATATTTTTTATATTATGCAAGAATATAAACACTTACATCTCTTCTACCGAACTCAATACATTGGTCATATGAGAAGTAGAATAAATCAACCAATGCTGAACCGTCCATAAGTGCTCCACCTGTATCTACAGCTGTTGCATAGCCGTAAACATATCCGTCATCAGCTACTATGTAAAGCTTTGTACCTAGTGGAATAATATTTGGGTTTACAGCAACACCACCAACAAAAACCTCTTGACCTGATGCTGTAAGTGCACCTGGCTCTGCACAGTATGCTGTACCTGAACCGTGAAGAACACTTGTATAAACTACCTCGTTACCATTTTCATCGTAAATTACATTACTATCATCTGATAATGAGCTACCACTTTCTACAGAAGCTGGCTTTTTGCTAGCTTTCTTTAGAGCCTTTGTACCAACCAGAACCTCTTGATTTACAGGCTCCTTTGTAATCTCTGTGCTTACAAGCTCTTCTTCTGTTACTTCACCATTAACAATTGTCTGCTTAGTAACAGTTTTAGTTTCACCTTCTACGCCCTTCACAGCTACCTTAGTTTTACCCTCAGCAAGCTCCTCTGTGTAGGTTTCGATTGTTTTAAATGGAATTTTTTCAACAGCTGTTACATTTTTATATTCAATTCTTGTAACAACAATTTCCATACTGTCTGTAATCTCATCCTCAAGCTTACAGCTTAATTTATCATTTTCACCTAGCTTAATTTCAAGATAAGCTAAAGCCTCTTTTACTGTACCCTCTGGTACCTTTACAATATCCTTTACACCGTCTACACTAAGGTTTACAATCTTCTTTGATTTTACAGTTACTGTCATATCAGCTGTAAGCTCTGTGTTTATTTTTGGTGTAACTATGTGATCCTCGGTTATTATTAAATTTGACTTTTTAATAAGATCTGCAACTGTACCGTCAGCCATCATATACTTGCTTGTGTTGCCATTGCTCTCAAGATAAACTGGAAAGGCTCTTTCAACATTTACTGTAACCAACCCATTTTCATCTGTTGATGTAACAACATCTGCACTGTTAAGCTGTACGCCTGCCTCTGACAATATAATGTCAGCATCTGATGTCATAGTTGCAAGCTCGATCTGTTTGCCGTCAACATTAACAATTGCTGTTTTGTTTAACGCTGCTACTGAAAAAACTGATGTTAGCAAAATAGAGCTTACTATCATAATAATTATAGACTTTTTAAATAATCTGCTTACTTTGCTTTCGCTATTCATAGTAGTAATAAACATAAATAATTTAAGAACTCCTATTCTTTCTAAATTTGCCTCTGTAGCCTTAGTATTTTTAAGTTATAACTTTCTAGGTCTTAATACAGAAACACTAGTTTAATATTTTGTTCTACATTTTGTATTATATCAGTTTTTTTGGGTATGTCAAATAAATGTAAAATCTATTTTTTGTGCATTTTGACAGCAAAGACGAGAATATTTTTCTCTAATACCCAAAAAATCGCTTTAAAAAGCCATTTCTCACGCTTTAATTCAACCCCTAAAGGTTAAATTTCTGTACAAATTGCGAAAAATGAATTACAGCAAATTCACATTGGTTACAAAATTGTTTATTTTTCGATTTGTTTCACTTATTTTGTAACAACTATTGACATAAAAAGAGAATAACCTCGACATTTTCACTTATATTATACTATTTTCTTTTAAAAAAAGGATTGTTTTTTGTAATATTATAAACAAAATAGCAAGTCCCAATATAGCTTTAATACTAGGGCTTGCTAAGTAAATTTAATATTGATTTATTTGCTTTCTCTAAGCTCTGAAATTCTATCAAGTAGCTTCTCTGCACATTCTTCCTTGCTCATTATAGGCAGTTCTATGCAATCAGCCTTTGTTATAATAGTAATTACATTAGTATCTGTACCAAAGCCTGCACCACTTTGCTTTAGATTATTTGCTACTATCATATCTATATTTTTGCTTTCCAGCTTCTTTATGGAATTTTCCATCATATTTTCAGTTTCCATACTAAAGCCACAGATAAACTGATTTTCTTTTTTATTCACTCCAAGCTGTTTAAGAATATCCTTAGTGCGTTTTAGAGGTATACTCATATCAGAGTCACTTTTCTTTATTTTGTTATCTGCAACGTTTAAAGGTGTGTAATCGGCTACTGCTGCTGACTTTATAATAATATCAGCATTTTCAGCATTAGCCGTTACAGCATTGTACATATCCTCGGCACTCTCTACCTTTATAGTATTAACAAAGGCTATATTTTCAAGTGCTGTATGCCCTGTTACAAGAGTTACATTTGCACCTTTTAGCATTGCTACCTTTGCTATTGCATACCCCATTTTACCTGTAGAATTATTTGTAATATAACGCACAGGGTCAATTTTCTCCTTTGTTGCTCCTGCTGTTACAAGTATATTAACGCCTTTTAAGCTTTGCTCATATGCAAGCTCTTTTTCAATATACTTAAAAAGCTCAGCTGGCTCAGGCATTTTGCCCTTTCCTGTTGCTTTACAAGCCATATAGCCTGTTGCCGGCTCTATAATTCTGTAACCATATTTTTCTAAGGTTTTTATATTATCCTGTACAACAGGATTTTCATACATATTCACATTCATAGATGGTGCAATTGCTACCGGACATTTACAAGCAAGCAATGTTGAGGTTAGCATATCGTCAGCTATTCCGTGTGCAATTTTACCTATAATATCAGCTGTAGCAGGTGCTACCATTACATAATCAGCCTCTGTAGCTAATTTTATGTGATGTATAGATATTGGGTAGGTTGTTTGGAAAGTATCAATAAAGCAAGGGTTACCCGTAAGGGCTTCAAAGGTTTTTGCAGTTATGAAATTTTCTGCACTTTTAGTCATAATAACATTTACATTGCAACCCTTTTTCACAAGCATACTTGCAAGATTAGGCATTTTGTAGGCAGCTATTCCACCACTTATGCATAACAATATATTTTTATCTTTAAGCATATTTTCACTTCCTAATATTATTACTCTACATTATATTATATTCATATATTGCATAAAGTAAAGCAAAGTTTAATAAAAGCCTTGCAAACACATTATACTAAAGTGTATAATGTACTTTGTAAAATATTGAAATGGAATGATGTTATGATTTTAGCGTTAGATATAGGCAACACAAATATTGTACTGGGCTGTGTTGATAAAAATAACAAGGTTAATTCTCTTTTTAGAATTAAAACTGATATAAGCCGAACCAGTTGGCAGTATGCTGTTGAAATAAAAAGTATGCTAAGCATAAATAATGTAAACAAAACTGAGCTTAGTGGCTGTATAATATCATCTGTTGTACCTCCTTTAACTGGGGTAATAAAACAGGCTGTACAGATTGTTGCAGAGCTTGAGCCTATGGTGGTAGGTCCTGGAATAAAAACAGGGCTTAACATTGCACTGGATAATCCTGCACAAACAGGAAGCGACTTAGTTGTAGATGCTGTAGCAACAATAAAGCAATACAAAACACCTGCAATAATTTTTGATATGGGTACTGCTACAACCGTATCAGTTATTGATGAGGATAAAACATATATTGGTGGTATGATTATCCCTGGTATTATGATTTCTCAGGAAGCTCTTACTAGCAGAACCTCTCAGCTACCTAAAATAAGCCTTGACTCACCAAAAAAGGTTATAGGTAAAAACACTATAGACTGTATGAAAAGTGGTGCAGTATACGGCAATGCAGCTATGGTTGACGGTGTTATAGAACGCATTGAACAAGAGCTTGGACAAACAGCTACTATTATAGCTACAGGAGGTTTAGCATCAAGTATTATGCCTTTCTGCAAAAGAAAAGACATAATTGTAGATAATGACCTTCTATTAAAGGGATTAAGAATAATTTACGATAAGAACAAATAAAAAATATAACGTAGGGCAACAATTGTGTTTTGTTGCCCTTACATTATATAGAGGAATTATGTATGAATAACAATATTGACGAAAATATATTGCTACTAAAAGACGGATTAAAAACAAAGTGGCTTGCTAAAAATATAATCTATTTACCAACTGTTGATTCAACTAATCAGGAGGTAAAAAGAATAGCCTCTACTCACCCCCACGGTACTGTAGTTATAGCTGAGCAACAAACAGCAGGTAAAGGCAGATTAGGCAGAGTATGGAGCTCACCGAACGGTACAGGATTATGGTTGAGCATTTTGTTAAAGCCTGAAATTGTACCAAACCAAATTGCTAATATTACTCTTGTTTGTGGTTTAGGTGTATGCAAGGCTATACGCAAACATACAGGTCTTAATGCTCTTATAAAGTGGCCTAATGATGTTATAATCGGAAATAAAAAAATCTGTGGAATACTTACTGAAACAACAGTAGAAGCTAACAGGATAAGCTATGTGGTTACAGGTATAGGAATAAATGTAAATACCACTGAATTTGATAACGATATAAAGCATAAGGCTACATCATTAAGCATTGAAGCTGGCTCTGTTATTAACAGAGAAAATTTATTTAAAGAGATTATGTTCACTCTTGAAGAATACCTTGATAATTATTTTTCAGACCCTAACGATGGAAGCTCTGAAGAATACACAGCTCTTTGTGCTACACTAGGAAGAGAAGTTACCGTAAGCAGGGGTAATTCAACCTTTAGTGGTAAGGCTGTTACTGTTGAAGCTACAGGTGATTTAATAGTTGAGCTTGCAAACGGTACAACAGAAATTGTATCTTCAGGCGAGGTTACAGTACAAGGGATTTATTAAATTTTAGGGAGTATCTGAAAACAGACAGATGTTTTCAAATACTCCCTATATCATTTCACCTTTACGATATTAGTAACAATTCCTTGTGGTGTGATGTCTAGTACTCCATAGGTAGCACCATAACCGTGGGCACTACCTGGGTTCATAATATATAAGTCGTCTTCATACAGTGTTACTGGTGTATGTGTATGACCAAATAAAACTATATCACAATCATTATACTTTGCGTGATTGATTATTCGGTTGTATGTAAATTTGACATCATACGCATGACCGTGTGTTGACATTATTTTTTTACCCTCAAGAGTAAAAAACTGCTCTATAGGCAAATTAGCCCCCCAGTCGCAATTCCCCCTTACAGTAATAAACATCTTTTCAGGATAATTAGGCTTTACCTTATCAATATCATCAGCACCATCTCCCAAAAAGAACACTACCTCTGCTTTACTTTGTGACAAAAGAATATTATTTAAAGTTGTATAATCTCCGTGAGTATCAGAAATAACAAGTGCTCTCATAAAATCAATCTCCCTATAAAAATATTGTAATAATTATACACTACTTTTCATAATAATGCTATATAATACTAACACCTATTTAAACACTAGACAGCTTGTCGGCAGAATTTACTCAGCACTTCGTCCTTTTCCTTGACAAGCGACAGCTTGCCTGCGTCGGTGTACTTGTTCTGAGCAAATTCTGCTCGACAATCTATTCCACCGTTTAAACAGGTATTGGTATAAAAGGTGGTGTTATTTATGAGTGATAAAGAAAAACAGATACAGGATATTTTAAACTCACTTGCACAAAGACTGGGTGAAAATCCTGACAAATTAAAAGCAAATATACAAAACGGAAATACATCTAAAATGCTTAATAATCTGGATAAAAAACAGGCTGATAAAATACAGTCAATTCTTAATGACAAAGAAAAAACAGAAAAATTATTAAGTACACCACAGGCACAAGCCTTACTAAAAAAACTGATGGGAGATAAGTAGAATGGATGATATAACAGGCAAAATAGGTCAACTGTTAAGCGACCCACAGGCTATGGAGCAAATAATGAGTCTTACCAGCTTGCTGTCACCAAGCAACGAAGAAACTCAAGTACCAAAAAACGAGCCTGTAAAGCCGTCACTACCGTCGTTTTCTGACGATACAATGAAAACGGTAATGAAAATTATGCCATTACTGTCTAACATAAAGCAAGACGACGATACCACACGTCTGCTTAATGCCTTGCGACCATTTTTATGCGAAGAACGCTGTAAAAAGCTTGACGAGGCTGAAAAAATATTACAGCTGATAAAAATTTTGCCTGTTATCAAACAACTTAACTTTTAAAGGAGAGTTGTATATATGAGAAAATATAGTGATGAAATGGATAAAATGCAACAAGAGGCACTACGCAGAATGCAAGAAATGCAAAGCAGAGGTAAGCCTGTAGCTGTATCTAATACCACAAACGCAGAACAATCACAGGAGAAAAAGCAAGCCTCCCCCATTTCTGCACCTGATTCTGTACCTATACATAAAAAGCCTGAAATATGCAATACAGAAAACAAGCAACCTAGCTTTTTTGAATCAATCTTCCACGACAAAGAACGTAGTCTTATTTTATTACTATTATTGCTATTAAGCACAGAAAAAACCGATACAGGATTAATTCTGGCTTTAGTTTATTTGCTTATATAGAAGCTACTATTAATTCTACAATAAACATTTCCTTAAACAAAAACGGGCAAATCTCAAGGATTGCCCGTTTTTTATCAAGTATGATTCATAATAATTTCTTTTATAACCAATGCAAATTAATCCATATCAAGAATAATTCTTTGAATTTTAATTGCATCTACTATTGTTATTTTACCGTCGTTATTTAAATCTGATTTTGTAAGCTGTTCGTATGTAAATTCCATATCTCCAACTACACATTTCAATGCAGAAATAACATCAATAACGCCAACTTTACTGTCACCATTTACATCGCCTGCTACTGGTTTATAGTTATAATGAATATTTGCGTTTGTTAGTAAATTATTTCCATAATATATTGATACATTCTGCCAATCGCTCTCACTGCCTTTGTAATACACATCACTAAGATTAGCACAATTATAAAATGCATAGGTAGCAATATTAGTGATATTGTCAGAAATTATTACATCAGCTAGATTGGTACAATTATAGAACGCATTACTACCTATAGTAGTTACACTATCTGGAATTGTTATACCATTTAAACTGCTACAACCGAAAAAGGTAGAACCATTAATAGCAGTCATACTGTTTGAAAGCTTTACAATACTTAAACTACTACAATTATAAAATGCATTAGCACCTAGAGTAGTTACGCTGTCTGGAATTGTTATTTTGGTTAAGCTACTGCAATCATAAAATGCACTATAACCTATAGTAGTTACGCTGTCTGGAATTGTTATGTTTGTTAAACTGCTACAACCAAAAAAAGTATAATTATTAATAGTAGTAATATTATTTGATAGCTTTACACTTTTTAAGCTACTGCAATTATAAAATACATTCTCAGCAATAGTGGTTACACTGTCTGGAATTGTTATTTTGGTTAGACTATTACAATTTTGGAATGCAGAACTATTAATAGTAGTTACATTTTCTGGAATTGTTATGTCAGTTAGACTACTGCAATTTCTAAATGCGTAACTACCAATTATTGTAACACTATCTGGGATTGTTACACTTTTTAGACTACTACAATTATCAAATGCATAAACATCAATAAGTGTAACACCGTCAGGGATTTTTATATCAGTTAAAGCTTTACAATTAGAAAATGCATAATTCTTAATAGAAGTTACACTATCAGGAAGTGTTATATTAGTTAAAGCACTACAATTAGCGAATGCAGAAGTACCAATAGTTGTTACTCCATCTGGAATATTTATATTAGTTAGACTACTACAATTTCTAAATGCATAACTATCAATAACAGTTACACCATCTGGGATTGTTACACTTTTTAGACTAGTACAATTATCAAATGCACTACCACAAATAGTTTTTACACCATCTGGGATTGTTATGCTAGTTAAGCTTTTACAACCATAAAAATACACATTTCCAACAATAGTAACATTTTCAGGATATTCTATGCTAGTTAGACTAGTACAATAAGCGAACGCATTACCGTTAATAGATGTTACACTATTTGGAATTTTGATACTTGTTAAAGCCTCGCAACTAGCAAATGCACTACTACCAATAGTTTTTATACCATTAGGGATTGTTACACTTGTTAAAGACTTACAATTAGAAAGCACATTATCGCAAATAGCAGTTACACCCTCAGGGATTGTTATACTTGTTAAAGCCTTACAATTATTAAATGCACCATTACCAATAGTTTTTACACTATCTGGGATTGTTATATCATCTAAAACAAGACAACCTGAAAACGCATAATTACCAATAGTTGTAAGCTTATCTGAAAGTTTTACACTTTTTAAATTATTACAATTAGAAAATGCATTATTATCAATAGTTGTTACATTATTAGGGATTGTTATGCTTGTTAAACCACCACAATTATTAAATGCAGAACCACCAATAGTTGTTACATTATTAGGGATTGTTATATCTTTTAGTGCACTACAACCATTAAATGCATTACTGCCAATAGATGTTATACTCTCTGGCATTGTTACGCTGGTTAGAGCATAGCAAGAATAAAATGCATTATCACTTATTTGGGTAATACCGTTAGGGATTGTTATATTAGTTAGTTTACGGCAAGCATTAAATGCATACCCACCTATAGTTGTAACACTATTTGGAATTGTTATGTTGGTTAGAGCATAGCAATTAGAAAATGTAGAAGTACCTATAGTTGTTAAAGTATTTGGAAGCTTTACACTTGTTAGAGTAGTACAATTAGAAAATGCACCATTATCAATAGTTATTACACCCTCTGGGATTGTTATGCTTTTTAAAGAATCACAATTAGAAAATGTAGAATTAGCAATAGTTGTTATATCTTTAGGAAGTGATATACTTGTTAAACTATCACAATTATAAAATGCAGAAGCTCCAATAGTTTTCACACTCTCAGGAATTGTTATACTAGTTAAAGCAACACAATTATTAAATGCATTATCACGAATAGCTGTTATAGTATCTGGTATTGTTACATTGGTTAAAGCTCTACAATTATAAAACACATTATTATTAATAGTTGTTACACCACTTGGAATTGTTATGCTTGTTAGAGCAACGCAATTAGAAAACGCATAATTATCAATAGTTGTTACACTATTTGGGATTGTTACGCTTTTTAAAACATCGCAACTAGAAAATGCATTACTACCAATAGTTGTTACACTATTTGGGATTGTTACACTGGTTAAACCATCACAATCAGAAAATGTAGAATTATTAATAATTTTTACACCATTTGGAATTGTTATTGAGGTTAAACTATCACAATTATAAAACGCAGAAGCACCAATAGTTGTTACACTGTTTGGAATTGTTATATCGCTTAAATTAATACAACCATAAAATGCAGAATCACCTATAGTTGTTACACTATTTGGGATTGTTATATTGGTTAAACGACTACAACTATAAAATGCAGAAGCGCTTATAGTTTTCACACTAGCTGGGATTGTTATGCTGGTTAAAGCACCACAATGAGAAAATGCATAATTACCAATAGTTGTTACACTATTTGAAATTGTTACACTGGTTAAACCAATACAACCAGCAAATGCAGAATTCCCAAGAGTTGTTACACTATTTGGAATTGTTATTTCAGTTATAGCATAACAATTATAAAACGCAGAAACTCCTATAGTTGTTACACTGTTTGGAATTGTTACGTCAGTTAATACATTACAATAAGAAAATGCATAATCACCTATAGTTGTTACACCATATGGGATTGTTGCATTAGTTAAACTAGTACAATAATAAAATGCATAGTTACCAATAGTTGTTACACTATTTGGAATTGTTATACTTGTTAAATTTCTACAATAAGAAAATGCATTATTACCTATAGTTGTTACACTATTTGGAATTGTTATACTTTTTAAACTATTACAATTATGAAATGCATTATTACCAATAGTTTTTACACCCTTTTGAATTGTTACGCTAGTTAAAGAACTACAATTATAAAAAGTATAATCACTAATAGCTGTTACACTATCTGGGATTGTTATGCTAGTTAAAGAACTACAATTAGAAAATGCATTATTACCAATAGTTGTTACAGTATCTGGAATTGTTATACTGGTTAGAGCACTACAATTAGCAAACACAGAAACACCTATAGCTGTTACAGTATCTGGAATTGTTACACTAGTTAGAGAATAAGAATTAGAAAATGCACTATTGCCTATTTCTAATACAGGGAAATTATCTATTATACTAGGAATTTTAACCTCTGTCTTACTTCTATCATAGCCTGTAATTCTACAGCCAGTACCATTATTTATCAATACATATGTCCAGCTACCATATTGATCGTTATAAGTAAGTCCACTTTCTACCTTTTCGGTTGTTGCAGCTGATGCACTGAACGGAACTGAAGCTGTAGCACCTAAAATCATTGCACCTGTTAATAAAACTGAAATTATTTTTTTCATTTTTGCACCTCTCTAAACAATTATTTTTATAAACCCCTAAAAATTTTATTACTACATTGATACCTTGTCACAATGTAATTTTATTTCTATTAAGTGTATTTTAACATATTTTTCCTATTTGTCAATGTTATTTATAATTATGCTTATTTTTAATAGTATAGAATAGTAATCCTTATTCAAAATAAAATTACAACACAAAAAACTGAGCCATAATTTATAAAATCAGGCTCAGTTTAAAATCCGTTTATTGACTGTGGAGCAGTTAAAGCTTTGCTTCTTCTGTTTCTTTAAGAATAGCAACTATGTGCTTCATAGACTCTTCAAATTCTTTATTATTATCATTCTTGAAGATAAGTAGATCATCTTTTATGTTAGGGGTATTTAGGTTTTCAGGAATTGAGAAATTACATCCAGCAATATATTTATCCCAATTTTGAAGCTTCCATGTATCACGGTCAGAATTTCTTGCTATCATACGCTTATGAACAATTTCAGGTGAAGTCTGTACCCAGATTACCACTAGCTTTGCTCCTTTTTTAGCAAGCATTGCTTTTAGGTTATTAATATATTCCATATCTCTGATTTCTCTTGTGAAAGGTGCATTGATTAAAACCATATCATTATAATCAAGAGCATCTAAAGCTAAATCAATTACACATTCGTACTCGTAATTACGAATATGCTCCTCAAAGAAATCACTACTTCTATTATAAGGCTGGTTAGCAACAACGAAAATCTGTTTTGACAATGGGATAAGAGTATCTTTATCAAGATACACTATATTTTTAAGTTCCTTAGAAAGCTCTCTGGAAATATGTGTTTTTCCACAAGCTGGTGGTGAAGTAACTAAAATTAATTTTTTTACCATATTCTTCCTCCGAATTTATATTTAAAATATTTTAATTCTTAATAATACAACTTTATTATTATAACATAAAGTCAAAAAAATTTCTACTCAAATATAATTTATAACATAATTTGATGAAATTTATTTTATCTCTACTTTTTTCAAAGAATAACTAATAACCCCTACAAATTTAAATTGTAAATATGTACATAACTTTACTTTAAATGATATATAAAATAAAAATACAACACATTTACAGTTGAACGATTACATTATATTATACATATAAAGCCTAAAAATTGCAATACCTTTAAAGGGCTGTTGCAAACTTTTTCAGTGTGCAACAACCCTTTGAATTAACTATATATTAAACGCATTCATTTGAGGATATACCCCAGCCTGTGCAAGCTCATCCTCTATTCTTAATAATTGGTTATATTTTGCTACTCGTTCTGATCTGCTTGGTGCACCTGTTTTTATTTGACAGGTATTCAATGCCACAGCAAGGTCAGCTATTGTTGTATCTTCAGTTTCTCCTGAGCGATGAGATGAAATTGCTGTATACCCTGCCTTATGAGCCATTTTTATAGCTTCAAGAGTTTCTGAAACTGTACCTATCTGATTCAATTTGATAAGAATAGAATTACCACAGCCCATTTCTATCCCCTTTTTCAATCTTTCTGTATTAGTTACAAATAAATCGTCACCAACCAATTGAACTCTATCACCTAGCTGTGCAGTAAGCTTTTGCCAGGCTTCCCAATCCTCTTCGTCTAAGGCATCCTCTATTGATATAATAGGATATTTTTCAACAAGATTTTTCCAGTAGCTAATCAATTGCTCAGAGGTAAATTTCTGACCTGACTTAGGCATAACATATTCACCCTTTGTAGCACTTTTCCATTCACTTGAGGCTGCATCAATTGCAATCATAAAATCCTTACCTGATTCATAGCCTGCCAGCTTTACAGCCTCAAGGATATACTGTATAGCTTCTTCATCATTTGCAAGGTTTGGTGCAAAGCCACCCTCATCACCTACCGAAGTAGCAAGACCCTTAGATTTTAAAAGCTTTGCAAGCGAATGAAAAACCTCGGTACACCATCTTAATCCCTCTTCAAACGAAACAGCACCTACAGGCATAATCATAAATTCCTGAATATCTACTGTATTAGTTGCGTGTGCACCACCATTAAGAATATTCATCATAGGCACTGGAAGTCTATTTCCTGAAATGCCTCCCAAAAATCTATACAGTGGTAAATTAAGTGCCATTGACGCTGCTCTGGCTGTTGCTATTGATACAGCCAAAATAGCATTTGCACCTAATTTCGATTTATCTTTTGTTCCGTCTGCTTTAATCATAGCATTATCAACAGCATAAATATCAGTTGCATTCATACCCGACACAGCTGTATTTATTGTTGTGTTTATATTACTTACAGCCTTTGAAACACCTTTTCCTAAATATCTGAAATCATTATCTCTAAGCTCCAGTGCTTCAAATTCTCCTGTAGATGCACCACTTGGAGCTGTGCCTCTGCCTATAACCCCACAAGCAAGATGTACCTCTGCCTCTACTGTTGGGTTACCTCTTGAATCAAGAATTTCTCTACCTACAACCTTTTGAATCTGCAAATATGCCATTTTAAACTCTCCTTAGACTAATACTATAAGAGAAGCTACAGTAAATAACTTCTCCATTGCTTGTATTAGTTTAGGTTATTCTATGGCTATTTATTCAGTTAAATTATATTCTTGTCCTGTATAGTTTTATTCTAAGCTTATATGTTGCTTAATAAATTTACTTATTTCATCTATTGTGGAATTAACACCATCTGATATACATAATATAGGTAACACTGTACCTAGTCTATATTGTCTACCTTTATCATATAACGCCTGAGCAAAATACTCATCACTTAATGAATGTGGTTTTATCTCTTTATAGTTCTCCTTTAAGGCTACAACATAGCTATAAAAAACTCTTCCTATTTGACAAACAGCCGGCTTTGAGGCTGTAAAAACAACTGTATTATCCTGCAATGGTAATTGTTCTCTTATTTTTTCGGTTGCAATAACTATATTGCTGTTTTTTAAAGCTGATTTGCTTTTTTTAAGAACTAACACTGCACCAGTATCAGTAATTACTTGTTTATACACCTTATAATAATCATCTGTTGCATTTGTAACAACGGTTATGTTATCAGTATATTTTATAAGCGTTTTTACTATTTCAGTTTTTCTACCTTCGGGGTCATATAGACCTATTTTCAAATTACTAAACTCCTCCGAACATCTTTTTATAACCTCTATTGCTGTATTATCTGCTATTCTTTCTTTAAGAGAATTTGTTGAGTATCTTTTTATTCCACAATTTTCAGGTATAGTTATATTAGCACTACAAAGAATATTATTTTTTTCATTGCCTGCCAGTTCACTTATTTTTTTCCAGTTTATTTTTTTATTGTATTTATAATAAATTATATGAACCAGCTGTATACCATTATACTCTACTACCTCAAGATTAGTTTTATCTCGCCTTAATAGCCTAAATCTATTTCTTTTATCTGAGTAATCTTTAATAGTAAGTGCTGTCAACATATTTCATAACCTCCTATACAGTTATAAAATATATATGACATTATATAATGTATTATGAGTAATACATTATTACCCTACAACATTATTCAATAATATCAAACCCATCTACCCTAATAAGCTGTTTTAATTTTTCCATATACTCAAGAGCTATATTACTAAGGTTTATTTTTTCACTTTGGATAAACCCCACTGTCATTCTTTCGTTTGTATTTAATCTTACAGCCGAAATATTATCGCCATTAAGATTACTGTTTAACACACCTGAACAGATCGTATAACCATTTAATCCAATTAAAAGATTAAACAGTGTTGCTCTATCGCTTACATTAATAACTTTTTTATGCGACTCCTTTACAAACATTTCCTCTGAAAAATAAAAGGAATTGTATGTTCCCTGTTCAAAGGTTAAAAAAGGATAGTTATCTAAATCCTGAGGGTTAATAATCTCTTTATCTGCAAGAGGATGTGACGTACTTAAAAACACATGTGGCTCTGCTACAAATAAAGGCTTAAATAAGAGGTTGTTATCATCAAGAAGCTTTTGTATTACCTTACGGTTAAAATCGCTCATATAAATAATGCCTAGCTCACTTCTAAAATTAGCTACATCTTCAATTATTTCATATGTACGGGTTTCTCTTAATGTAAACTCATATTCCTCGGTATTAAGGTCAGAAATTAACTCTACAAAAGCATTTACTGCAAAAGCATAATGCTGAGTAGAAACAGAACAAAGCTGTTTGTGTGGTTTAGAAGAAACGTATCGTCTTTCCATAAGCTGTGTTTGTTCTATTATCTGCCTTGCATACGACAAAAACTCTGTACCGTCAGACGACAATGAAATACCACGTGTTGTTCTATTGAAGATTTCAATACCATATTCATTTTCAAGCTCTTTAATTGCTGATGAAAGACTTGGTTGTGATATAAAAAGCTGTTTGGCTGCCTCTGTAATAGATCCACATTCGGCTACCTTTATAACATATTTTAGCTGTTGAATAGTCATTTTTACCCCTGCCATAAATTTTTCTATATTATACTACAAATTCTTAGATATTCCAAACACCTTTTAGTAAAGAAATAATGCACAATAATTCACAGCTTATTTTATACCCATATAACAAAGCACGAGTATAATTTTCAATAAAAAAGTTTTTAAGTTACATAAAAAATAATATATTCATACAAAGTTAACCCCCTATACACTCCTCTGTATTGACCTTTAGTTTTAGTTATATTAAAGTATATGTATACCTATTTTCAGGGAAATAAATATATATGATAAGGATAAAAATATGAGCTACGAAATAATTGTTTTAGATATTGACGGTACACTTGTTAATTCAAAAAAGGTAATTACTGAAAAAACCTTGAAAACCTTAATAAACCTGCAAAAGCTTGGTAAAAAGGTTGCACTTGCATCTGGCAGACCTGTTCAGGGAATATTAGGGCATGCAAGAACCCTGCGTTTGAATGATTTTGGAGGCTATATTCTTGCATATAACGGTGGTGCTGTTATTAATGCTTCTACTAACGAGGTTATGTACAGCAAGTATTTCCCAAATGAAATAATACCTGAAATTTGCGAAGAGCTAAAAAAGACAAATGTTACTATAAACACCTATGAAAATGATAAAATCATAGAGGGCAATGCTATTAATGAGTATTCTGATATTGAAGCTAAGATTGTAGGAATGGACACTAAGTTTGTAGACAACTTTGCAGACTATGTTACATTTAATATAAACAAGCTTTTATTAGCTGGTGACCCTGCTGAAATTTTAAGACTCGAAAAGCTATTCAGTGAAAGATATAAGGGTGTAATCGGTGTGTTCAGATCCGAGGAGTTTTTCCTAGAGCTTGTACCACTTGGAATAGATAAAGCAAAATCAATTGACGTTCTACTTGAAAAGCTTGGTTTAACCAGCAAGCAATGCATAGCCTGTGGCGATGCATATAACGACATCACTATGATTCAATATGCTGGCTTAGGTGTTGCTATGGGCAACGCAGTAGACGAGGTTAAGGCTGCTGCTGATATTATAACTGATACAAACGATCAAGACGGTGTAGCAAAGGTCGTTGAAGAATATATGATATAATTCATTAAACCTATAAAGCCCCGAAATTCAGATTTACTGAATTTCGGGGCTTCTATATGCCTTATTTTATAAACCGATTAATTTATATTAATAATAATCATAACAAAAGTCTTGTTTGCTTTTGTAGAGGGTATTGTATATATTTGAATTTTGGTTACAATCGCTTATATCTTTAATTTGTCTGCTGGGCTATATTTTCATAGGTAAATATATAGCGTTGCTTATTTTCCTTTAGCTTTATTTCTTTTATTCTGCCAGTGGTAAAATCACACACCAGCTCAGCTATAGGCAATGAATATGTAGCTGTATCTTCCGTTGTTGAAAGGATATAACAATTTTCACCTGATATTGAGGCTAATATATTATAAAGCTGTGTTGCGTTATTTTTTATAGGTAGTTTAGTACTTGACGGTGTATAAGACAAATTCAGATAATTTACTGACAGTATATTATTTTTATAGGTATATGTTAAACCATTCAGCTGTTTTGGTGTATGGTATGTAACAGAGGTAAGCGAATTACCACTATGCACAACTGTGTACTGCTCATTTTCACAGGCTACCTTTGCAGTAAAATTTACAATAGGCTTTTCAGGCTCTGTTTCTGATGTACACGATGTAAGTGTAAATAAAATCAACACAATAATATATATTGTTATTTTTGTAAGCAATTTCATTAGCATACTCTCCTTTAGTTAATAATATGAAACAGCTTTAAAAATAATGCAAGCAGGGCAGTAAAGATTATATTCTCTACTGCCCTGCTTCTATTATAATTTCATCAATTTAAACGGCTTGCAAGCTTCCAAAGCTCAAAATCATCATTTTCAAAGGCTTTTTCTACCTGTCTTAAAAAATAAGGAAGCTTTACTTTTTTAGCTGGCTTGTACATATCGTAAAGCTCTTTAGCTAAAACATAAAGTGCCTCTACAGCCTTTGGCTCTAGCTGAGAAATATTCAAATAATAATAAACACTTATATGTCTTAAAAGCAAAGTATAAAAAACCTCATCCTTTTTAAGTCCTGTTTTTTCGTACTGCTCAAGTATTTCTCTAAGAAGCCAATATCTGTCTATAGACTTTATATTTTTTGCATTATCCTGAGTATGAGAGAAGTTTTTCTCATACCATTTATATTCGTATTCAACCTTTTGCAAATATGAAAAGCTTTTACATTGTGGAAATATTAAAAATTGAATGATTGTATCCTCGTACCAATACCCTGGGAAGAATCTTACATTATTAAATAGCTCTCTTTTATACACCTTACACCAAGGCAAACCAGGATAATTCATTATTTCATCGCCATTTTTATATCCTACCAAATTACAAACAGGATAAACATTAGGTACAACCTCGTACACCTCACCGTTTTTCTCTTTTACAAGATTGTGTGCACAAATAACCATATCATAGCTTTCGGAGTACGCCTTATTCATCAGCACCTCAACAATATCATTATGTACAGTATCATCACAATCTATAAACATAAGATATTTTCCACTTGCAGCATTTATACCTGTATTTCTAGCTGCACCAATACCTGCATTTTTCTGACAAATTATCTTAACCTTTGGGTCATTCTGATACCCTTTGATAACCTCTAACGCACCATCTGTAGAGCCATCATCAACTAAAATAACCTCATAATTATATTTAGTATTTTGGTTTAGTATAGCCTCTACATTCTGTGCTATAATTTCAACATAATTATATACAGGAATAACTACTGATAAATCTATATCTGTGTTAATTTCTGGATTTTCATAAACTGGCTTACATACTGGTCGTGGATATATACTGTCTATAACCTTGTGTGCTTCCTGTGTTGTCATATTAACATTATGCTTTTTGCGAAACAGCTTCTTAAAAAAGAATTTCAATAAAAAAAGCAAATGAAAAGCTCTTGCTAAAAAACAACACAATGATTCATTGTGGAACATTCTGTAAAATCTAAAAAACAGACCGTGCTTCATAATCTAACCTCCAAAACTATAATTAATTCGTAAAAATATTAACATTTAAGTATATTTATGTCAATAGATTAGGGAGTATATGAAAACAAAAACGACTGAATATTTCGCTAATACGAGGCAAGTTAGAGCAAAAAAACGGAGAAATACTGACGTATTTCGAGTATTTTTTACGAAGAAATTGCCCGTATTAGTAGAAATAGACAGTTGTTTTGAGTTTTCAGATACGACCTAATCATAAATCTGCTAACTTGAATATATTGTCGACAGCTGATATAATATAATGAATAATTATTTTTTGGAGGTGCTTGGCTTGTTAAAGGATAACGAGGAGCTTCAACCACTTGGCAACGGTATAAACGTGATAGTGTCTGACGAACATCATTTTTTTACAGACACTATACTACTGGCTGATTTTGCAAAGCCTAAGCTCAAAGAAAAAGCTGTAGATTTAGGTACAGGATGTGGTACTATTCCTCTGCTTTGGTGCAGAGAGAATGCACCAAAGCAGATTTATGCTGTTGAAATTCAGGAAAATGGTGCAGATATGGCTGAGCGTTCAGTCAAGCTTAATCATCTTGAAGAGAAAATAACAGTTATAAATAAAGACCTTAAGGAGCTTAAGGGTACATTGCCATTTGGATATTTTGATGTGGTGGTATGTAATCCTCCATATAAGCCAATTGGAACGGGTGTTGTAAGTAGTGGTCATTCACATTCTATCATCCGTCACGAAAGTAGCTGTACAATAGACGATGTAGTAAAAAGTGCCTCTTCCCTTTTAAGGTTTAACGGAAGATTTTGCCTTTGTCTACGCCCTGAGCGACTTACTGATGTTATAACTGCCTTTAGAAAATATTCTGTTGAGCCTAAGCGTTTAAGAATGGTTCAACAACGCAAGGATAAAGCACCTAAGCTATTTTTAATAGAGGGCAAGCGTGGAGCAAAAGAGGGTGGTTTGGTAGTAATGCCAACACTGCTTATAGAAAACGAGAATGGTGAATTCTCGGATGAAATGATGAAAATTTATGGTTCTTTTAAGGAGTTGGAGTAATGGCTGGAATTTTATATGTGGTAGGTACTCCTATCGGAAATCTAGGTGATATATCTCCAAGAGCATTATCAGTGCTTGAAGAGGTTGATTTTATTGCAGCAGAGGATACACGTGTTACATTAAAGCTACTTAATCATTTTGGAATAAAAAAGCCAATGGTAAGCTACTTTGAGCATAACAAGCACGAGCGTGGCGAAATTATCTGTAAGCGTATTTTAAATGGTGAGAACTGTGCCATAGTAACCGATGCCGGTATGCCTTGCATATCTGATCCCGGAGAAATGCTTATAAAGCAATGTATAGAATATAATATAGTTACTCAGGTTGTACCAGGACCAAGTGCTGTTATATCTGCACTTGCTATTTCTGGCTTACCTACAGGTAGATTTACCTTTGAGGGCTTTTTGAGTGTAAATAAGAAAAGTAGAAAAGAACACCTTAACGAAGTAAAAAATGAAAAAAGAACTATGATTTTCTATGAGGCACCTCATAAGCTAAATGCTACACTTAAAGATATGCTTGATCACTTTGGAGATAGACGAATTTCGATAGTGCGTGAGCTTACTAAAATTCACGAGGAGGTTATTCCTACTACATTACAAAAGGCAGTGGAGGATTATAAGGAAGCTCCTTTAAAGGGTGAAATAGTGCTTATTGTAGAGGGTGCTAAAATTGAAGAAAACAACGAAGAATACACCCTTGATGATGCTGTAGCAATGGCTTTGGCTATGGCTGAAGATGAAAACATATCAATAAGTGAAGCCACTAAAAAAACAGCAAAGCTTACAGGAATAAAAAAGGGTATTATTTACAAGGCTATAACTGAGGAGGATAATTAAAATGAACTATAATGAGGCTATTTCAAAAATAAATTCTCTTATGCTATTTGGCTCAAGACCAGGCCTTGACAGAATACTTGAGCTTCTTGATATGATGGGCAATCCACAGGACAAGCTAAAGTATGTACACATTGCAGGTACAAATGGAAAAGGCTCAACAAGCAAAATGATTTCCTCTGTACTTATAGCTTCTGGCTATAAAACAGGTTTATTTATTTCTCCTTTTATTATAGATTTCAGAGAACGTATACAAATAAACGGTGAAATGATAAGTGAACAGGAGCTTACTCGCTGTGTAGAAGAAACATATCCTCTTATTGAAGAGCTTAAAGCTAAGGATGTAATTATTACAGAATTCGAATATATAACTGCACTTGCTTTTAAGTGGTATGCTGAAAGTAATTGCGACATAGTTGTGCTTGAAACCGGCTTAGGGGGTACTCTTGACTGCACAAACGTTGTAAAGGATACACTTATATCTGTTATAACCTCAATAAGCTACGACCATACAGCTGTATTAGGTGAAACAATTGAAGAAATTGCAGGACAAAAAAGTGGTATTATAAAAGATAATGCTGTTACTGTATATTTCCGTCAAGGTGGAATTGCTGATGATGTTATAGCAAATACAGCAAACAAGCTAAATAACACCATGGTTTTCGCTGATGAAATAGAAATAAAAGTCATAGAAAAAAGCCTTGAGCATACAAAATTCATTTATAACAGCAACGAGCTTACAATACATCTCATAGGAGAGCATCAAACCAAAAATGCAAGGCTTGCTCTTGGTGCTATTGAACAGCTAAGAAAAAAATACAGCTTTAATATAAGCAACGAAAATTTAATAACGGGCTTTAGCAAGGCTGAAATGCCTGCAAGACTTGAGCTTATCTGCAATGAGCCTACTGTACTAATTGACGGTGCTCATAACCCTAATGGTATGGAGGCTTTAGCCAATGCAATTAAGCAATATTTGCCTAATAAAAGAATCGTTTGCATTATGGGTATGCTTAAAGATAAAGACAGTAACTCATCGCTTGAATACCTTGATGGATTGATTGACACTGTAATAACCCTTGAGCCTGATAATCCACGTAAGCAGACAAACAAAGAGCTTGCTGAAAAGGCTGTAAAATTCTTTGATGTGGTTTATCCTATTGATAGCTTTACAGAGGCTATTGAAAAGGCATTGGATATTACAGGCGATGACGGTGCTTTACTTGTTTGTGGTTCACTTTATCTAGCTTCAGAGCTACGTCCGTTAATTGTGAATAGTCTTAAAAAGCGTAATAAAACTGTTTTGATAGACCTCAAAAACTGATATTTTTTGCATAATAAATAGTGTATATTTATTGTGCAGATGATTTATAGAAATTTGGATTTGTTGGTGTGAGCTGTTGCTCACGCTTACATTGCGTGCAAATAGTTTTCTAATAAACTTAGGTTTGTATTTTTAAGGGACACATATAATGTGTCAGTGTCTTATCTATTTTTATTGTGAACTTAAAGATATCAACTCTTACAAACTATTAATTTATAATATACTTTTTATTTTTATAATGTGCTCAAGCCGCACAGGCTCTTACTTTCTTGCAAAAGAAAGTAAGCAAAGATTGTTGGGGAGAGGTTTCGATCCCTCTCCCCAAACCCCTCACTGAACGACCAAAGGGGGTCAAGCCCCCTTATG
>JAXJUF010000064.1:0-23657 GCA_036309185.1 Acutalibacteraceae bacterium | reverse complement strand
TGCTCAAGCCGCACAGGCTCTTACTTTCTTACAAAAGAAAGTAAGCAAAGATTGTTGGGGAGAGGTTTCGATCCCTCTCCCCAAACCCCTAACTGAACGACCAAAGGGGGTCAAGCCCCCTGATGGTATCCCCCACGCCTAATCATACCAATTGTGTATATAGTGAGTAATGTTAGGGTAACTGGTTTGTGTGCGTAAACTCAACAAATCCCAATTTAAAATTTAAAGAAAGTAGGGTATAAATTATGCTAATGGATTATATAAATGCCTTTTGGGTTGGTGGATTAATATGCCTTATTGGTCAGATTTTAATTGACAAAACAAAGCTAACCCCTGCAAGAATACTTGTAAGCTTTGTAGAGATTGGTGTAATACTGGCAGCATTTGGAATATATGAACCACTTGTAGAGTATGCCGGTGCAGGTGCTACTGTACCATTGAGTGGATTTGGATATACTATGGCAGAGGGCATAAAAAAAGCGATTGATAAGGACGGAGCTCTTGGAATAATAACAGGTGGGGTAGAGGCAGCCGCAGCAGGTATAGCAGCTGCTATTGTGTTTGGTTTAGTGTTTGCTATTATTACAAAACAGAGAGATAAAAGCTAATACTAATTTTTATTAAGGCTATGTTTATAACGGAGGAGATTTTACAGTGAGAGTAAGGGCAAAGGTACGCTTGATAAGCTTTATTTCAGCATCTGTGCTTATAATATTAGGTGCAGGTATTACAGGCTATAATCTGGCTAATACCTATAAAACAACTATTCAGTATGTTTATCAAAGGTCGTTAGGAGAGCTTTCTGATTATTTCACATCAATAAAATCTACTCTTACAAAGGGAGTATATGCAAATACACCTCCACAGCAATATGGTTTGGCTGCTAAGCTTATGGTAGAGGCAGAAAGTGCAAAAAATGCACTTAGTCAGCTACCTGTTTCTCAAAATGATAGCGAAGGTATTCAAAAATATTTAACTCAGGTTTCTGATTTTGCCTCGTTTACAATAGGAGTACTTTCAAGAGATGAAAAGCTGAGTCAGGATAATATAGACTCAATGCAAAAGCTGGCAGATTATGCTGATATTGTAGCACCACAGATTGAAGATTTATCTGCAAGATTTGGTGATGGAAGTCAAGAAATTGGTAGAACCGTTACACTCAACGGGAATATAATAGCAGATAATACAGAAGAAACCAAAACGGAATTTGATAATAGCTTTTTGTCGATAAGTGAGAGCTTTGCTGATTATCCAAGCTTGATTTATGACGGTCCCTTTGCTGACAGCGTGCAAAATAAAGCTCCAAGACAGACCTCTAATGCACAGAGGTGTACACAACAGCAGGCAAAAAAAGCAATAGCAGAGTTTGCAGGGCTTGATGAAACAACGATAAAATATAAAGAAACTCGCCAAGGGATATTGCCTGTATATGTTTTTGAGGGTGAAAATTTTTATGGTACTGTAACTGTAAATGGCTGTTATATCTGTGAAATGTATTTTACTGAAAACCCAAAAAACGGAAACAAAAATATTGGTTATGAAAAAGCTATTGAGTTATCACAGCAGTTTTTTGAAGAAAGAAAAATTAATAATATGGAAGAAAATTATTATTCTTTACAGAATGGTATTTTTACTATAAATTTTGCATATAAAGAAAATCAAACTACCTGCTATGGTGATTTGATAAAGCTAGGAATATCTGAAACCACGGGTAAGGTTATAAGCTATAATGCACAGAATTATATTATGAATCACTATGAAAGAAATATAGGCAGTATTCCTCTTACAAAGCAACAGGCACTTAAAAGTGTAAGCAAGGAGCTGAATGTAGTAAGCAGTAAAAAGGCTCTTATACCTCTTGAAAATGGCAAAGAGGTGCATTGCTATGAATTTACCTGTACAGGTAATGATGACGAAAATGTACTTGTGTATATAAACGGTAAAACAGGCTTAGAAGAGCAGATTTTTATTCTTTTACAAAGTGACGGTGGTAGCTTAGTTATATAATGTACTGTGTTATTTTTGTTGAAATATTTTAAGATATATATTACAATTAACAGAGATAATTATGGTAAGGAGTATAATTATGGCTTTAGTCAGAATTTCTAATAATGTATATAATGTGGGTGTGTTAAACCCATTTTTAAGATGTAACAGTCTTAATAAGGAGTGCCGTTTTGGCACTACATATAATTCATATCTTATTGATGACAGAGCAACAGCTCTTATAGATATTGTAGAGGGTAGCTTTTACGAGGATTTCCAATATAATCTTGGGCTGGTGTGCGACATAGGTGCTATTGATTATTTGATACTTAATCGTATAATTCCACAGCAGGCTGAAAGTATAGAAAAGCTACTTAAAATTAGTCCTAAAACAACAATAGTATGCACAGAAATAGGTAAGAGGCTTTTAGATAATATTCTTCATTGTGAATATAGCTGTGTTACTGTAGGTGACGGAGATAAATTAAATCTTGGTAACTGCTTTTTAGAGTTTATTTCTACACCAATGCTACCTACACCCGACAGTATGTGCACTTATTTTGAAAGTGATGGTGTAATGTTTAGTGGCAGTATGTTTAGTGCCGATTTCTGTGAGCCTAACGGAAACGACGAATGTATGCGTAATTTCGATGAGTATATAAGCGAGCTGAAAGCGTATTTTGATTTTTATTTTATACAGCTTAAAGGCTTTGTAAATGATGCCATTGATATTATGGAAAATAAGCAGATATATTCTATAGCACCATTAAATGGTCCTGTAGTAGTTGAAAATACAGATAATGTAATTGCTTACTATAAAGAATGGGCAGTAGAAACTAAGGGGAAATCATCAGTTGTTTTATATTCATCAGCAAGTGGTTACACAAAACAGCTTGCAAATGCAGTGTATGAGGCTTTTCAGGAAAAGGCTGTAAAGACAGAGATAATTGATATGAATACAGCAACACCACAGCAGTGTGCATTAGCTATAGAAAATGCAAATTATATAGCAGTAGGCTCAGGAACAATAAACAGAGATGCACCGTCACAGGTGTGGCTGGCACTGTCAAAAACAATGTGCATAAATACAGAAAATAAAAGATTTTTTGCGTTTGGTTCATATGGCTGGACAGGAGAGGGTACAGACGCAGTAGACCTGCGTTTAAGACAATGTGGCTTTTCACAATATACAGAGCCTTTTAAGGTATGTATGAAGCCAACAAACGAGGATTTACAGCAGATTAAGGCTGTAACTATACAGATGATTGAAGAAGCATAAAATAGCAATACCACAAACAGACTGCAAAAAAGCCTCTGGAAGTTTTATTTCCAAAGGCTTTTTATATTATAATTGATCTAACATTGATTCAAAAGTTCTTTTTCTACTAAAAGAATTCAAGTCAAATTCTTCGAGTTGTTTAAAAAGATAATCCAATTCTTTAAAGGTCCAATTAACACATTTTTTTGCATTATTATATAGACCATCATTTTTTAATTTGTCAAATTCTATCATTTCATCTGTTCCGTATTTTTTAACCAAATTATAGGCATTCTTATTAAATTCATCACTCTCTGAAAAATCGTTAGGGAACGGATAGTGAGAATATCTTAACATTGATGAGATTATTACGTGTAAATATGAATTTTTAATTACTATATAACATTTATATTTGTTTGCTTCTTTTTTGACCATTATTCCTGAATACAGATGTTGTAAAATAAAATCCTTAGAACAACCATTTGTTTTATACAAATCATATAATTCCTTCAATGGCTCATACAACACATTCTTTACAAACCTATCTGGTTGCAAATCACACAAAATATCCAAATAATCCGTAGTTAATCTTCTGCTTGTTGATTTTAACCAAGAAGTTATAAATTTTTTCTGCTCATTATCACTTAATTGTGTTGAATACAGTGCTGCAAAATACTCCTGAAAAGAACGGTGTGACCACTTATAGTCTAATCCCTCATGAACTAAAACACACACTACTTTAACCATATCATTTAAGAAATCTATATCATTAAAACTTCCCAATGTATATATTTTTTCTTTTGCCCTGGCAATATTTTCAAGAGCTGTTTTTTCTGTGAATTTGTACTGATTCTTAAAAAACGACCTAAAACAAAAATATGAGAAAACTTTTTTAAAATCTTCATAACTTAATCCTGAAAGGATCTCTCTCTTATAACCTTGTTTTCGTGCATCATGTCTGTGGAATAATGCTGAAAATGCTTGTTCATAAAAATCATTTTTGTTATTAGGAATAGAAATTCTTCCTTCAAAAGTTATTAACATAATAGTTAAAAGAAGAGGGTTAGAAGCGAATGATCTGTATTTTACAAATAATTCCTTGTCTAATTCTTTGTAAAATTTATCTTTAAGATCTTTATCGTAATCTAATTTAGATATTAATGATAAAGCTTGCTTCTTATTTAAATACATGGACGAATATTCACTGAAATCTGACCAACCAACAAACTCTTCTAAAGGTCTAGATGATAAAATTATATAATTTTCTGGATATTTATTTGAAAAATCTATTATCTCTTGAGCGATTTTTGCAGATATTGAATTTTTAACCTCATCATATCCGTCAAACAAAATCAAATAACACCCCGTTTCAAGGCTATATTTAAAATACTCCTGTTCCACATCAAAGCCGAAAATGTTTAGGGTGTTATAAACAAATTTTTCTATAGAGATATTTTCAACAGACCATTCGTTTAACCCTCTAAGTTCTATAAGAACAGGTATCAATTGTGTGTTGCTGATGGAATTTAAAAAGCAATGTCGCATTAACATACTTTTACCAATTCCACCAGTTCCAGATATAATTATTTTATGTCCAAGAGCTAAAATGTTATTCACATCAGATGTATCTATAACTTTTTTGTTATCAGTAATACCCATACACTCGAAAAAGGAATATAAGTGTCTAGGTGTTTGACCGTAAAGAATGGTTTTTGCCATGCTTACATGCTTTTCTGAATTTTTTAAATATTTTTCGAATGCAGTTCCCAAATCAATATCATCTTTATTGACGGTATCTTTATAAATTTTAGCAATTTTATTTACAATATTTTTTGCTTCACTTTTTGCCAAATCAGTAATTACATCTGCAGTTATTTTGCTATATGTTAACTCGTTCATACAAATCCCCTCTAACATAAGTTTATAATTTCTTTGTTAAATAATAACATAAAAAAACTCAAATTACAACATTTTATGTGTTAAAGTGACTTTTTGAGTTTGTCTTTCATTTGTTCATAGCTTTTGCATTTTTGGCAAGTTTTGTTATAGCTGTTTTTAGGAGATATGTTTACGTTGAGCGTTAAAAAATAGGATAGTTTTATTTTTAAATCATTTATTCCTTGGATAAGCCTTCCTTTCGTCAGTAAGTCCTGCAAGATAGTCCATACTTGTATCAAGTACTAAAGCTAATTTTCTACATTGCTCAAATGAAAAATATTTTTTTCCGTTCTCCAGCTTTGAATAGTCGCTTTGGTCGATACCTGTTAACATTTGCATTTTAACTTGGGTAAAGCCCTTTTCTTTGCGAAGCTCTTTTAGTCTGTTCATATCATTCACCCGATTTAATATATCAAAGAATAAATAGCATAAACACTATTCGTTTTTGATATTTATTTTAATTTGCCTTGTAGTTACCTAAGAATGAAAATTCAGGAAGCTCTTCTGATAAAGCACATAGTAGGTTTACAACCTCTTGGCTATGTACATTGCCCTTAAAATCAAGATAGAACATATATTCAAATGACGCACCTACCATAGGTCGAGATTCTATTTTTGTAAGGTTCATACCATGAGAAGCAAAACGGCATAGTACATTGTATAAAGAGCCTGATTTATGAGGAAGAGAAAAGCAAAGCGAAATTTTTTCTGCGTTGTCTGTGATAATAGGCTTTTTAGAAATAACAATAAATCTTGTGCAGTTGTTGTCGTTGTTCTGAATGTTTTTATCAAGAATTTTTAGTCCATATTGGTCAGCAGCCTCTTTGTTGCAGATAGCAGCCCAGTTTATTCTCTTTTCCTCAGCAACAGTTTTAGCTGCAGCTGAGGTGCTACCACATTTCTTTAACTGCATACCATTTTCACTAAGGAATAAAGAGCATTGTGCCAAGCCCTGTTCGTGTGATAAAACATATTCAATGTCAGATATACTTGTTTGTGGAATACTGCAAAGGCAATGCTCAATAGGTAAATCAATTTCGCCAACTATATAATATCTATATTTTAAAATTAAGTCATACACTCTTGAAACAGAGCCAGCTGAGCTGTTTTCAACAGGTAGTACACCAAAGTTACACTTATCGCTTTCTACTGCCTCAAATACCTTGTCAAAATTCTTTTCAAGACTAATATTTGCGTTAGGGAAGAAGCTGATAGCTGCAATATGGGAGTTTGAACCTGACGCACCCATACAGGCAATGTTCCATTTGTCAGACTGTGTATCAAGCTCCTTGTCAGCTGATTCAATTATACTTTTAAGCTTTGCTCCACTGTGTACAATGTTATGCTGTAGGTCACGAGAAAGCTCCATTATATTGCTATATAAAATTCTTGCATATTCTCCATATTCCTTGCCTAGCATTTGAACATTATCAAGTACAATTTCTTCTCGTGCTGTATTAAGAATTGGTGTATTAGTTTGCATTTTATTTTCTGCAACCCTTGCAGAGCAATTCATTCTTTTTCTGAAAAGCTCAACAATCTGCTTGTCTATACTATCAATTTCATTTCTAATTTCTGATAAATCCATTTTAAAAATCCTCCTTATAGTAGGTTGATAAGTGCTATTGCAAGAGCAGACTCTATAACAACGGTTGCTCTTGGCACAATACAAGGGTCGTGTCTACCCTTAATTTCAAGTGTGGTGTTTTCCTTTGTTGTAAGGTTAACGGTCTGCTGTGGCTTTGAGATTGACGGAGTAGGCTTTATAGCTACTCTGAAAAGTACAGGCATACCATTTGTAATTCCTCCTGTAATACCACCGTTATTATTAGTTAGCGTTACAATATTTCCGTTTTCATCGTAAGCGTATTGGTCGTTAGCTTCACTGCCTAGCATTTCTGTAATTGGAAATCCAGCACCAAACTCAATACCCTTTACAGCTGGTACACCAAAAACAACAGAGGAAATAAGATTTTCAACACCCGAAAACATAGGGCTACCCAAGCCAGCTGGTACACCTGTAGCTACACATTCTATTATGCCACCTGTACTATCCTGAGCCATTCTAGCCTCTTCTACAAATTCACGCATTTTATCTTCAATACTCTCGTTAATAACAGGGAAGCTTTTTTGATTAAGCTTTTCTATAAGAATATTATCAACAGCTAAAGGATTAAATTTTTCGTCACAAATATTTCCTATTGATTGAATATGAGAAGCGATTTTAATACCCCTATGCTCAAGAATTTGTCTGCAAATAGAACCTGCAAAAACGAGTGGTGCAGTAAGTCTGCCCGAGAAATGTCCACCACCACGAATATCATTAAAGCCATTATAACGTACAAAGCCAGGGTAATCACCGTGGCCAGGTCTTGGTGCAGAAAGTAAATTACCGTAATCTCCTGAGCGTGTGTTTGTATTCTCTATTACTGCACATAGTGGTGTGCCTGTGGTTGTGTTGTTAAGCATACCACTCATAATTTGAGGGAAGTCCTTTTCAAGCCTTGGTGTGGCTGTTTTGTCTTTACCTGGTGCTCGTCTGCCCATATGCATAAGAAGCTCGTCCATATCTATTTTTTCACCAGCAGGTAGATTATCTACAACAACGCCTATTCCTTTACCGTGGCTTTCGCCAAATATTGAAATTTTTACTTTATTACCCCAACAAGATGACATTGTAATTACCTCCCATTTATATTTCCTCAGCCTTACCCATAATAGCTCTGTAATCGTTAAAGAAATCAGGATATGACTTGTTAATGCTTTCTCTATCGGTTATCTCAATAGCAGAGGTGCATTTTTCTACAGCTATAGCCATAG
This sequence comes from Acutalibacteraceae bacterium, assembly GCA_036309185.1. Classification (GTDB taxonomy): domain Bacteria; phylum Bacillota; class Clostridia; order Oscillospirales; family Acutalibacteraceae; genus CAG-964. The sequence continues at coordinate 15,655 of JAXJUF010000064.1, read as the reverse complement.
ACATAACTATTCTATGGTCGTTAAAGCCCTCTACTTTACCACCGATTGCCCTACCTACACCGTTTATAATTAGTCCGTCAGGCTTTTCGGTAACATCTGCACCTATTGCATTAAGACAGGTGCAAATTGCGTTAAGGCGATCGCTTTCTTTTATTCGTAATCTTTCAGCACCATAAATATCTGTTGTGCCATCAGCAAATGCAGCTGTAACAGCCAGAATAGGTACAAGGTCGGGTATTTGTGTAGCATCTATATTAATTCCGTTAAGACTATTTGCTTTTACTGTTATTGAGTTGTTATTCTCTATTATATCTGCACCGAAGCTTTTAAATATTTCAATACATTCCTTGTCACCCTGAATAGAGTCTAAACGTAAGCCTTTAAGGGTAACTTCACCACCCAAAGCACCAGCAGCAAGGAAAAATCCAGCCTGTGACCAATCGCCCTCGCAGGTGTATGTGCAAGGCTTGTAGCTTTGACCACCCTTTATAAAGTATCCGTAATCGGTGACTTCTACAGTTACGCCAAATTCAGCCATTGTGCGAATTGTCATATTAATATAGCCTACTGATTGCAGTGATGAGGTTATTATAATTTTACAATCCTTACCTGTAAGAGGCAGTGCAAGCAATAAGCCTGTAATAAACTGTGAGCTTACATTCCCTGGTACTGTAAACTCTCCAGCCTGTAATGTACCACTGATACTTAAAGGTAAACCACCCTCGGTTTTACATTCAACACCAGCCTTTGGCAAGCAGTCAAGATAAATTCCTATTGGTCTTTCTGGAAGTCTGCCCTTACCAGTAAAGGTTGCATTTACACCACCAACAGAGGCTACAGGGATAAAAAATCGTAGTGTAGAGCCAGACTCTCGGCAATTAAGAACAGCCTCTTTATTTTTAAATAGGTTTGTACCATCTACATATGCAGTTTTGCCGTCTATAGTTATATCTGCACCAAGAGCTTTGGCACAGTCAATTGTAGCTGAAATATCCTGAGATAAATCCACAGGAGAAATAACACTTTTCCCCTTTGATAGTGAAGCACATAATATTGCACGGTGAACATCACTTTTTGAAGGTGGTAATGTAACCTCGCCTTTAAAGGTTGCAGGCATTACTTTTATATTGCTCATATATATCCTCCTGCTTAATTATGCTTGCCTGTTACAAAATCAAGCATATCGCTTTTTGCTACAGGGTAAATTTTGCTGTCGCCTATTTTATTAAGTACTATTAATGAAATGTTTGAGGCATTGCTTTTTTTATCTGAAAATGAGCTTTTTACAATATTCTCAACAGGTGTTTTATCGCTGATAGGTAAATTATATTTCTTACAAAGCTCTGCAATTTTGTTTGCTGTACCATTTGGAGTAATACCAGCAAGTTCACTTGCTGTAGTCATCATAACCATACCAATAGCTACAGCCTGCCCATGAGAAATACCCTCGAAATTATATTCCTTTTCGATTGCGTGACCAAGTGTATGTCCAAAATTCAGCAATGCTCTTTCACCATGGTCACGTTCATCTATTTCTACTACATCACGCTTGATTTTTACACAATCATAGATTATATCATCTATGATTTCTTTTGCGTTCTTTTGGTTAAGTGTATTAAATAGCTCCTCGTTTTTTATACATCCATATTTTATAACCTCAGCCATACCATCTGAAAAGAAGTGGTCGGTAAGAGTATCAAGGGTATCAGGGTCTATTAAAACTACATTCGGTTGCCAAAATGCACCTACAAGGTTTTTACCCTGAGGAATATCTACACCTGTTTTTCCACCTACTGATGAGTCAACCTGAGAAAGCAAAGAGGTAGGAATTTGAACAAACTCAATGCCACGAAGATATGTAGAAGCTGTAAAGCCAGACATATCACCTGTAACACCACCACCTAATGCTACAATAAGGTCACTGCGAGTAAATCCGTTATTTGCAAGCTCGTTATAAAAGCTGTAGATAGTTTCAAGTCGTTTGCTTTGCTCGCCAGCTTCAAAAACTGAGCTGTATACCTCAAAGTCGTTATCCTTTAACGAATTGACAACAGTTTCACCATATATAGGGAAAACATTGCTGTCTGATATTATCATTACTCTTTTAGCCCTAGAAACCTTTCGGATTTCCTCACCACAGCTTTTTATTAAGCCTCTTTCAATAAGAATATTGTATGGTCTGCCTGTAGCAACGCTTATGGTTTTCATTCTCCCAATTCCTCCTTGATTTTTCTACCTGCCTGAAGCTGTTCAAATAGCCTTTTATCATCACGTTGATCAATGCTATTTCTTAGAGATGTTAAATTGTTGATAAGTTCATCAAGCTCATTTACAAGAGGTTCCTTATTTTCTAGGAATAGCTCTGTCCATAGCTCAGCATTAATTTTAGCAACTCGTGAAACATCACGGTAGCTACCTGCTGAAAATCCGTTATGCTTTTTACACTGTGGGCTTAATACATATGCACAAGCCAATACGTGAGGCACCTGAGAGGTAAACGCAATCATTCTGTCATGCTCCTGTGGTGTTGTAACAGGTGATTGAGTAAAGCCAATTGAGAAAACAAAATTAGTTACAGTATTTATAGCCTGCTTAGGAGCACCACAAGGAACTATAATACAAGATGCATTCTTGAATAAATCCTCGTCAGCTGATTCAAAGCCATTTGTTTCTTTACCAGCCATTGGGTGAGTACCTACAAATGTAAAGCCATATTTCTGTGAAAGCTCAACCATTTTAGGGCAAATCTCACTTTTTATACCACTTGTATCGCAAACAATACACTGCTTGTTAATATATTTACCATTTTTTTCAATAAATTCTACAGCTGCTTGAGGATATATACCTAAAATAAGCATATCAGCTGTTTCAAGGTCTTTCTCTGTACCTATTTCATCAATAGCACCACATTGTAAAGCTAATTGCAATGGCTTTTCACTTCGGTTTATACCTATTACTGTGTGGTCTGTATATTTCTTTATAGCCTTAGCATAAGAGCCACCTATTATGCCAAGTCCTGCAATAACAATCTTCATTTTTAAATCTCCTTAAAATACAAATTAGAATTTGTCAATCTGATAAACTGAAATTTCACGCTGTTTTAATTTTTGCAGGATTTAAATTACCCAAGGCAAAAGTCAACAAAATCTGCTAAAAGCTTTTTGCCGTTTGCCTTTATATTTTGTTTTGCTATTTCGTCATAATATTCCAGTTCATGGATAATAATAGGCAATTCTTTCCCAAACTTTTTTGTTAAGATTTTACTTTTATGAATTTCCTTTACAAGCTTTATTAATTCAGCAACAAACTGTGTTGTAATACCTTCTACCTTGTCATATGTATCATTATAATTCCATACATCGTCATCATCATCGTAGTACGGTAATTTATTGTTTTTTAGCCAAATCTGTACTTCTTTTGCAGTTTCTTCAGTTCCAAAGCACAGTAGTTCATTTTGAAGCCAAAAAGCATAATTCCATCGTGCTTCCTGTTCATCATCTGCATTAGAAATTTCCTTTCGTACCTGTGTTTCTGTATTGTATCCTAATGTCACAGTTGGTTTACAAGGATTATCATTTTCATCATAAACAAATAATGAGATTGCATATATGTCCTTGTCAGTCCAATTATTAATATTTGAAATAATAAGATTTTTCAAAAATTCTCTCATTACAATTTCCCCTTATAAATTTTTATAATAATACATGTTAAAAAAACGGAGCTTGTGTAAGCTCCGTTTAAAACCGATAGAAAAATTTTACTGGTTTTATTAGGTACTTACTTTAAATATGAATTGCAAGCAAAATAAGCCTCAACAAAATAATTGTTGAAGCTGCCAAAAAATGTATAATTTTTTGAACTATGCTGTTTCATAAATAATCCCCATACCAAATAAAATGTTAAAATAATTATATAGCTGTAAAATTACTTTGTCAATAGATTTGGCACATAAAATTTTATCACTTTAAATGGATAAAATTTTATGTGCCTATTAGCTCTAAATAATTATGTTTATAATTGCTGTTTTTTTAATAATGCTTTTATTTCCTCTGCTACTGCTAAAGGGCTATTGTTAGCATTTATTATTTTGTCAGTAGCTTTTTTATATAAGGGTAGTCTTGCATTATACATTTCTTCCATAACCCTTTCTTTGTCAGGGCGTTGTAATAAAGGGCGTTTTTTATCATTGCGAAGCCTGTGCTTTATTGTGCTTAAAGGCACATCTAAAAGTAAGATTGTGCTGTTTTCCTTTAAAGCTTCTATATTTCTATCAAACAAAAGTGTACCACCACCAGCAGATATTATACAGCCCCTTTTTGCTGAAAGCTCCTTACAGGCTTTGTGTTCAAGCTCTCTGAAATAGCTTTCTCCGTGGTTAGCAAATATTTCGCTTATGGTTGTGTTTTGCTGTTTCTCTATATATTGATCTATATCAATATATTCCATACTTGTTATTTTTGCAAGCTGTTTACCAACTGTGGTTTTCCCACAGCCCATAAAGCCACATAGTACTATATTTTTATTCCTCAAGTTAAATCCACCTGTCTGTTAAAACTTCTTATTTTGCTCCTCTGCTGTATCAATACAAAGCTGTTCTATGTCTTTGATATCATAAGTAGAGCCGTTCCATATTTTATGTGCAACAACAGCTTGCCATACAAGCATATCCATACCACCCACAGCATTTTTGCCCATAGCCTTGGCTGTTTTTACAAATTTGGTTTCAAGTGGATTGTAAACAACATCGAATACAGCCTTGCTTCTGTTTATTATATCCTCGATAACAGGCATATCATCAACGTTTGGGTACATTCCAACAGGTGTTGCGTTTACAAGCAGATCAATTTCACCCTTGTATTTTGATAAACGCTCAATATAGCAGGTTGAAACAGAAGGGTGAACAGTTTTTTCCATAATCTCACAAGCCAGCTTAGCTACTGAGTGAATAGAGCTAGGTCTTACAGCTATTGTTATATCTGCACCAGCCTTTGCTGCCTCAAAAGCGATTGTTCTTGCAACACCACCTGTGCCTATAATAACTATTTTTCCCTCTAGTGGAATATTATTAGCCTTTAGAGCCTGTAAAAAGCCGTCAGGGTCTGTTGTGTAGCCCTTTCCGTTTGCATCTACGGTATTAACACTACCGTACATTTCAGCTTTTCTGTCTAACCCTGATAAGCAAGGTATAATAGCTGATTTATGTGGAATTGTAATATTAAAGCCGTCAAGCTTAGAAAGCCTTTTGGCATAGTCATCTGTAAGATTTTCAGGTGTAACGTCAATAACTGAATATTCAGCGTCTATGTTAGCAAGCTCGAAAAGTCTTTTGTGAATAAATGGAGACATTGTATGACCAATTGGGTGACCAATAACTGCGTATTCTTTTTTTGACATAGAAAAAACCTCAATTCGTGTTATTTTAGTACAAGTTAGTCAAATATGGAAAAATATTTTAAAAATTTTAAAAATCATATTGACAAAGTTGCTGTTTAACAATAATATAATTTTGTACTTAAATTTATTTGCGTTGCAAGTGATTACGCTATAGATAATTGTAACAAAAAAATACACTTTTGTCTACTAAATCACTCGGCAATGTAGAAACATTTTATCAATTATTGGAGGAATTTATTATGGTACTAGAAAAGGTAAAGGCTATACTAGCTGATCAGTTTGATGCAGAAGAGGATTCAATCACAGCTGAAACAACAATTCAGGACGATCTAGGTGCAGATTCACTAGACGTTGTAGATCTACTAATGACAATCGAGGACGAGTTCGAGGTTGAGGTTCCAGATACAGAGATTGAGAACCTAAAGACAGTAGGCGACCTTGTAAAGTATATCGAAGAGAATAAGTAATTTTCCTTTTACTTAAAACCCCACACTGCGTAAGCAGTGTGGGGTTGTTTTTTTGTTTTTAAAGCTCAGGTCCATTCTTACCGGTAGCGTTGAATACTAAACCTCTTGCACCGTCTATTTTAACTATTGTACCTGTTTTTAATAGCTTAGTTGCATTTTTAGCACCTATAATTACAGGCTTATCAAGAGCCATTGCAACAATAGCAGCGTGAGATGACATACCATCTTCTTCTGTGATTATACCACCTGCTGTTCTTAGTAATGGTAAAATATTATTAGTAGTTTTTGAGATAACCAGAATATCTCCAGCGTTAAAGTTAGCCTGAGCTTCCTTTTCTGTTGCACAAACACAAAGATGTCCACAGTAGTTTCTAGTATTTATAGAAGTACCTGTAACAAGTACATCACCTACTAGGTGTACTTTAAGCATATTTGTTGTGCCAGATACCCCAAGAGGAATACCTGCTGTAATTACTGCAAGGTCACCTGTTTTTACTAAGTTTTCATCCTGTGATACTTTAACAATATGCTCAAATAGTGCATCTGTATTCTTTTGCTCTTCTACCATAATAGGCACCACACCCCAAGAAAGGTTCATCTGTCGTCTTACCTTAGGAGAGGTTGTACCACATATAATAGGGCAGGCAGGTCGATATTTTGATATTTCTCTTGCTGTTAAGCCCGATTTAGATACTGTCATAATAGCTACAGCTCCAAGGTCGTGTGCTGTAGTACAGGTTGCGTGAGAAATAGCAGATGTTACATCAGGTCGTTCTGTGATATCTCTTTTGATAAATTTCTTTACATAATCTATATCACGCTCTGTTCGTCTGGCAATAACATCCATTATATGAAGAGCCTCTACAGGGTAATCACCAGCAGCTGTTTCTCCACTTAGCATAATAGCACTTGTACCATCATAAATAGCGTTGGCTACGTCAGTTGTTTCTGCACGGGTAGGGCGAGGGTTTTTAATCATAGAATCAAGCATTTGAGTTGCTGTAATTACCTGCTTACCAGCAGCGTATGCCTTTTTGATAAGTCTTTTCTGAATTATAGGTACATCTTGAAGAGGAATTTCAACACCCATATCACCTCTTGCTACCATAATACCGTCAGACGCTCTTATAATTTCATCTATATTGTGTACGCCCTCTTCATTTTCTATCTTTGCTATTATACGCATATCATCGCAATTGTTTATTGCAAGCTCGTGTCTTAGCTGAAAAATGTCTTCTGGTGTACGAGTAAATGAAGCTGCTATAAAATCTAAATCCTGTTCTACACCAAAGGCAATGTCGGCTCTGTCAGTTTCACTTATAAAAGGAAGTGACAGGCTTACCCCTGGTACATTTATACCCTTTCTTGATGCAATATAACCCTCGTTAATTACCTTACATTCAATATCAGTGTCAGTAAGATTTTGAACTACCATTTCAATCAGACCATCATCTACCAATATTTTATCGCCTGTTTTTAGGTCTTTAGGTAAGCCTTTAAAAGAGATTGAACAGCACTTATCGTCACCATCGTACTCATTTGTTGTAAATGTAAAGATTTGTCCTGTTTGTAAAAGCTCTTTGCCGTTCTTGAAAAGTCCTGTTCTTATCTCAGGGCCTTTTGTATCAAGCAAAATCGCAACAGGCATTTTTAATTCCTCTCTGAATTGCTTAATTTTATCTATTCTTTTCTTTTGTTCCTCGTGAGTACCGTGTGACATATTAATTCTTGCTACATTCATACCACCCTTAATTAAGGCACGTAGCACTTTATCGTCATCTGTTGCAGGTCCCATAGTACAAATTATCTTAGTTTTTCTAAATTGACTTAACATATATTAACCTCCTAATCGAGTATTGGTAATATTATACAACATTATTTGAAAAATAACAATGTTGATTTATATAAAAACTACTGTAAAATTATAATTTTACATAAAGTTTACGTAAAGTGCAGTAGTAGCATATAAAGTAATAAACGTCAAATAAATACATAACATTCTAAAAAATTAAGCCTAATAATGACAATATATTTTTAGGACAAACTGTATAATCTATTCATAAATAAGGTATGGATAGAGGGATGAAAAAATGAGAGAACAGACTATAGTTAAAAACAAAAAGGGTTTGTCAGAGGTTTTACCTTCAAAGGTTACAAAAGGTATGATTTCATATGTTTTTTATGCTGTAGTGGGATTTATGCTTTCTGGTGGTGCTGTGTTTGGTTCTTATGCACCTTTTGGGGCTTCGTGGGTAGCCTCTGTACCGTTTAACAGAATGGTAGTTACAATTATAGGCTCGGTTGCAGGCTACATAATAATTACCCCTGGCAGTAGCTTTAGGTATATAGCTACGGTACTTGCTATAGGTGCTATAAGATGGACGCTAAGCGATCTGAATAAAATTACAAAAAATGTGGCTTATCCTGTTATTGTGTCAAGCCTGCCAATGCTGGCTACAGGGCTGGTGCTTGTTGTAGTGGGTGGGTTTCAAATCAACCTTATTGTTATGGCTATTATTGAGGCTTTGCTGTCGGGTGTTGGTGCGTACTTTTATTTTAAGGCTGTAAAAATTATACGAAGTACAAGGGGGATAGGTTCACTTAATCATCAAGAGATAGCCTGCCTTGTAATGAGTGGATGTATGATTTTGCTTGCACTTACAGGAATAGGCGTTGGTGGAATTTCACTGGGAAGAATTTGTGCAGTGCTTATTATTATGATTTGTGCAAGGTATGGCTCAGTAAATGGTGGATGTATATCGGGTGTTTCTACAGGTGTAATTTTTAGTATGGCTAACACATCTTTAAGCTACATAGCTGGTGGATATGCCTTTGGAGGCATAATGGCAGGACTTTTTTCTGCTACAGGTAAATTAGCTACAGCACTGGTATTTTTTATATGTAATGTTATTATGGCTTTTCAGGCTGAAAATACACAGGCTGTTATTGCAACAGTATATGAGAGTATTATTGCAGGTACAATTTTTATGCTGTTACCTAAGGATTTAGGCAACACAGTTTCAATTATTTTTACACCCTCAACCGATAAGCAGAGAACAGAGGGCTTGAGAAAAAATGTTATTATGCGTCTTGGCTATGCAGCTAAGGCTTTAAGAAGTGTATCAAGCTCAGTTGATAATGTTGCTGAGAAGATGAAAGACCTTTATTCATATAACATAAATAATGTTTTTGAAAGCTCGGTAGAGCGTGTGTGCAGTGGGTGTGGCTTGCGTTCATATTGTTGGGAAAAGGACAAAGAGCAAAGTAAATGCGATTTAAGCAAGCTTACACCAATTATTATGAATAACGGCAAGCTTACTGCAAATGATTTTGTGTCTAGCTTTAGTAAAAGATGCTGTAAAGCACCTGAGCTTGTAAGCTGTATAAATAAAAATTATGACTCATATATGGCTTATCTGTCAGCTGAACGCAGAGTAGGAGAGATACGCTCAGTTGTTGCAGGGCAATTTTGTGGTCTTGGTGATATACTAGAGGAAATGTCAGAGGAGTTTGAAAATTACAGGCAGTTTGATTCAGCCTCATCTGAAAGGATAAGCACCTTGCTTAAAATGGAGGGCTTTACACCCTTTGAGGTAAGCTGTAGAACAGACAGAATGAACAGAATGACAGTTGAAATAGAGATACAGGATACTGACAAGAATTTGATAAAAAAGGCTCAGCTGGTAAAGGCTGTGTCAAAAGCCTGTGGAAGATATATGGATACACCTTGTATAAGCATTGTACCAAACAGATGCAGAATACAGATGAGCGAAAGACCACTGTATGATGTTCAAATAGGAAGTGCCCAGCACATAAGTGGCAGAGGAAGATTATGTGGAGATTGCTATAACTACTTTACAGATGGCTTAGGTAGAATGGTAGTACTTATAAGTGACGGAATGGGTACAGGTGGTAGAGCAGCCGTAGATGGAAGTATGGCTGAAGGAATAATGAGTAAGCTCATAAAGGCAGGTCTTGGCTTTGATTGTGCGTTGCAGGTTGTCAATTCTGCATTACTGGTAAAGTCGGGCGATGAATCATTGGCTACACTTGACATTATTTGTATAGATTTATTTACAGGCATTGCTGACCTTATGAAAGCAGGAGCTCCTGCAACCTATGTAAAGAAAGGAGAAACTGTAGAAAGGGTAGATTTTCCGTCGTTGCCTGTAGGGATTCTTACAGATGTTAAGCTAATACATAAAGTAGTGCATTTGTCAGATGCTGACTGGGTGCTTATGGTGTCTGACGGAGCTGTGGCTGTAGGTGACAGCTGGATTATGAATATTATGAAGCACTGGGAGGAGGGGAGTGCACAGGAAATGGCACAGGTTATCATCACAGAAGCTGTAAACAACCGTAACGATGGCTATGATGATGATATTACAGCCATTGCAATGAATATAATGAGTAATATTAGGAGTGAATAAAAAAATCCCTTTGCAGAGCAATTAAAGTCTGCAAAGGGATTTTACTTTAGGTTTATTTAGTTATAAGCTACAACTTAGTCTAAAATCATTCTTACTCCACCGTAGATACCAGCATCGTTGCCAAGGTCAGCAAGCTTGAAGTAGGTATCTCTTGCAGCGTGGAAAGCGTACTGCTGGTAGTAGCTTTGTACCTTTTCGATAAGTAAAGCACCAGCCTTTGACATACCACCACCAATTACAAATACCTGAGGATTTACTACACAGGCAATCTGTGATAAGCCTCTGCCGAGGATTTTAGCTGTTTTATCTACCATTTTATTAGCTACTTCATCACCTGCTTTTGCTGCATCAAAAATAGCCTTTGCTGTAATCTCGTCATCCTTAAGAATGGTTTCGCTTTCAGGATGTTCCTCAAGGAATTTCTTTGTTGTTCTTACAATACCTGTTGCAGATGCATACTGCTCTAAACAACCACGATTTCCACAGCCACAAGCGTCCTTTTCGTTTTCTTTCATATTAATATGGCCTATCTCACCACCAGCACCGTTGCTTCCACAAACGATTTTTTCGTTGATGATAACACCACCACCAACACCTGTGCCAAGTGTAACCATAACAATGTTTTTGTAGCCCTTGCCACCACCTTGCCACATTTCGCCAAGTGCAGCAACGTTAGCATCGTTACCAACCTTAACCTTAAGCTCTGTAAGTCTGTTAAGCTCTATTTCAACATTGAAAACACCCCAGCCAAGGTTTACACACTTGAACACAGTACCGTCATCATCAACAGGACCTGGTACACCTACACCAATTCCCTCTATGTCTGATTTTTCAATTGATCTCTCTTTTATTTTTTTATCAATTTCAACAGCAATGTCAGGTAGAATATTTACACCATTTTCTTCTGTACGTGTTGGAATTTCCCACTTCTCAAGCAATGTGCCTGTTGTTTCAAAAAATCCCATTTTTATTGTTGTTCCACCAATGTCTACACCAAAAGCATATTTTTTCATATTTGCATTTACTCTCCTTTAGTATTATTTAATTAACATAAGCTGAGCTTATGCCAGCATTATAAAAAACATTATAACAGATTTCTTTTGATATGTCATTCGATTTTTGTATATTTTATCAACTATTTATAATTGAACGTATTTCTTCCTCTGCCATTCTAACCTCTTCTAAGAAGGATTGTGACGATATTCTTAAAGCACCGTGACCAAGTATTATAAATTGCTCCATTCCGTCAGAGGTTACAACCCTTACCTTGTGATTCTTAGCTAGCTTATGCGTTACCTTTTCGATATACATATCAGCTGTTTCAGCTTCTTTTGTGTAAACAACATTTATATTATTTACCTTTTCAACCTCTCTGTGCTTGCCAGAAACACGATAAGCGTCAAATACAAGAATAAGCTCACATTTACAATAGCCCTGATAGTTGCAAAGAATATTTATAAGCTGATTTCTCGCAGCCTCAAGATTATCGCTTGCAAGAGACTTTAAGCTATCCCACGAGAATATAACATTATATCCGTCTACAAGCAGATATTCCTCACCAATATATTTTGGTACTGGCTTATGAGGCTTTTTATTTATATTGTCAAAGCTTGTTACACGCTTTGGCTTTTTAGTATCTGAGTGGTCACGTTTTTTTATTGTGCCATAAGTTTGTTCGAAAATTGCAATAAGCTCCTTATCCTGTGCAAATATATCATCACAGTCTGCGTTTAGTCGTGCTGTTACTCTATCCTTTGCTTTTATAGGAAGTGGATTTTCAGTCTTTGGAGCTAACGCACTTTCAAGGTGCATATAATCGTAAACCTCATTCCAATTTACTGTTTTACCTGCACCGTGAGAGCAAAAAACAGAGTCGCAGGGATTATTTATATCGTTGTCGCTGTTATATCCTATTTGCTGTATAACTTCGTCTGCGTTATGGCAAGGCTCGTAGCCATTAAGAAAATATGTAAGTCTACCCTTGCCGTGTGTGTACTGTGTTAATTCTTTTTGATAATCAGCCATAGTTGCAACAGGTGCTGTACCATTTATTACCGAGGTTTCTCCGTTGCTTTCGGCAGGAGAGAATGTACCATACATTCTTTGAATATCCGACATTGCTCTGCCTATATTTTCGTTAGGTACTTCAAGAGTGAAGGAGTAAACAGGCTCTAAAAGAATACTTTCAGCTGTTTTTAAGCCTTGTCGCACTGCACGGTAGGTAGCTTGTCTGAAGTCGCCACCCTCGGTGTGCTTTTTATGGGCTCTGCCCGAAACAAGAGTTATTTTCATATCTGTAATAGGTGAGCCTGTAAGAACACCTATGTGTGTTTTCTCGAGAAGATGAGTAAGAATAAGACGTTGCCAGTTTTTGTCAAGTCGGTCTTCACTGCAATCAAGCTCAAAGCTTAGTCCACTGCCTGCTTTTGTAGGAGAGAGCAATAGGTGAACCTCTGCGTAATGCCTTAATGGTTCAAAATGTCCCACACCCTCAACGGTGTTTTTTATGGTTTCTTTATATATTATGTTACCCTTGCCAAATTCAACATCAAAGCTAAAACGCTGTGAAATTATACTTTTAAGAACCTCAAGCTGTATTTCACCCATAAGCTGAATTTGTATTTCGCCCAAATTTTCATTCCATACAACATTAAGCTGAGGGTCCTCGTCCTCAAGAATTTTCAGCTTTTGCAGTGCTGTATGTGTGTCGATGGTTTGTGGTAAATCTATACGATAGGTAAGTACAGGCTCAAGTATTGGTAAGCGTGAGTTTTTCTCTATTCCTAAGCCGTCACCTGAATGTGCAAAGGTAATGCCTGTAACTGCACATACTGTACCAGCTGTTACAGCTTCTTCTGTGGTGAATTTTTCGCCTGAATAAATTCGTATTTGATTTATTTTTTCAGCTGTTGAACCATCACTGCTGTTAAGCACGGTTTTAACCTTTAGGCTACCACTGGTTATTTTTAAGTATGTAAGTCTGGTGCCTTGCTTATCCTCTGAAATTTTAAATACCTTTGCACCAAATTCTTCATTACATTGTGGTTGTATAGTGTAGGTGTCAAGAGCCTCAAGAAATTCCTCAACCCCCTGTAGCTTTAATGCAGAGCCAAAAAAACAAGGGAAAAGCTTGCGTTCTTTTATAGCTGTAATTATATCAGAGATATCAAGTGCTTCGTTTTCATAGAAATTATCAAGTAGCTTTTCGTCGCACATTGCAACGCTTTCATAAAAATCAGATGTCTTATCTGTAAAATCAATACAGCTGTCGCTTAGCTTTTCTTTAAGCTGTTTTATTATCAGCTCCTTATTTGCAGAGTCTGAATCCATTTTATTTACAAATATAAATACAGGCACATTATATCTGCTTAGCAATCTCCATAATGTGTGAGTGTGGCTTTGTATTCCGTTTGTACCACTTATAACCAATATAGCGTAGTCAAGCACCTGTAGTGTACGTTCTGTTTCTGTTGAAAAATCTATATGTCCAGGGGTATCAAGCAGAGTAAAGCAGGTGTTGTTATAGTTAAGCACAGCCTGTTTTGAGAAAATTGTTATTCCACGGTCACGCTCAAGAGCAAAATTGTCTAAGAAAGAGTTTCTATGATCCACTCTGCCTAGCTTGCTTATATTGCCCGAGCAGTACATCAAAGCCTCTGATAATGTGGTTTTACCCGAGTCAACGTGTGCTAAAATTCCAACTGATAATTTTTTCATTTTATTTCCCATTCCGTATGTGATATATATGTTAACATTATATATCACAAACTTAATTACAACAATACCGATATATGAACTTTTTGCAAATGTTGTTTTTAGATTAAAATTATGTTAAAATTATGAAAGAAAAAGGGGTGGAATAATATGCTGAAAATTGATAAATTAAAGGCTTTAATTAAAAGAAAGCTAAAATCAGCCTGGAATTACATACAGGTATTTGTAAAATGGGTGATAATAGCAGGTATAACAGGCGTTATAGGTGGTGCAATAGGTTCTTTGTTTGGTGCAAGCCTTAAATATGCAAACGAATTAAGTGCAAGTATATGGTGGCTTGTTTTTCTTTTGCCTGTGGGTGGTTTGGCTATTGTGGCAATTTATAAGCTGTTTAAGCTTGAAAATGACCCTGGTACAAACTGTGTTATAGAGGCTATAAGAACAGAAGAGGGTGTGCCGTGGGCTATGGCACCGTCTATATTTATAAGCACAGCAATAACGCATTTGTTTGGTGGTTCAGCCGGAAGAGAGGGTGCGGCATTACAGCTTGGAGGTAGTTTGGGTTCACTTGTTGGCAGAGTGTTGCGACTTGATGAAAAGGACAGGCATTTAGCTGTGCTTTGTGGTATGAGTGGATTGTTTTCTGCTTTGTTTGGTACACCTGTTGCGGCGGCATTTTTTGCGTTAGAGGTAATAAGTGTAGGTGTTACCTATTATTCTGCACTTGTGCCTTGTCTTATATCTTCGATAGTTTCATTTGCAATTGCAGTTAGACTAGGGGTATCACCACTTAGCTTTGACATTGCAAAGGCTGTGCCACAGCTTAACTTTGTTTCAATGGCTCAGGTAATAGCGTTGGCTGCCGGCTGTGCAGTAGTTAGTATAATGTTTTGTGTTGCAATGCATAAAACACCTAAATTAATGAAAAAGCTGATTGCTAATGATTATTTAAGAGCTGTTTTTGGTGGTGTTGTAATTATTGCACTTACCTTTGCAGTAGGGTGCAGAGATTATAACTCAGCAGGCTCACATATAATCGGCAATGCAATTGCAGGAGAGGCAAAGCCAGAGGCGTTTTTGCTCAAAATAATATTTACAGCAATTACCATTGGATGTGGCTATAAGGGTGGCGAAATTGTACCTACATTATTTATAGGCTCTACATTTGGCTGTGTGGTTGGTGCTTTTATAGGCTTAGATCCATCATTTGGTGCAGCTTTAGGTATGATTTGTTTATTCTGTGGTGTGGTAAACTGTCCACTTGCTTCTATAATTTTAAGTGTTGAAATATTTGGTTCACAGGGCTTAATATTATTTGCGATAGGCTGTGCTGTAAGCTATATGCTAAGTGGCTACTATGGCTTGTACAGCAGTCAGAAAATTCTTTATTCAAAGATAAAGGCAGAGTATATAAATATAAATGCAAAATGATAAATGCAAAAGGTTCGAGTTTTTATGCTCGAACCTTTTTATGTATAATTACTTATTCGGTTTTTGTTTCGGTTTTCTGTAAGCGTCAACTCAAGCACGCATAAAAGCCTCAGCACATTACTTCTGCTGAGGCTTTTTCGACTTACAATATTCAGGTATCTGCTTTGACCAAGGAAGATAGGTATTTACATTCTTACCATACTGTATTTGTGTAAATAC
>JAXJUF010000063.1:0-62800 GCA_036309185.1 Acutalibacteraceae bacterium | reverse complement strand
CAATATATATTGTTCATAGTGATTTTCCTCCTGTTAGGTTGGTGTGGTAACTTTATTCTAACATCGTGGTTCATCACTGTGAACCTTTTTTTATTTATCTGTTCAATTTCATTTTACAATTTACCTTATCTTTTTCTTTAAGCTCTTTAATAATTACCTTTGTTTTTTGTTTACCTTGTGTTTGTGCTTAACTGGCTTTAGGTTTTTTATAATTACAACAATAAGTATCATAAATACAGTTATTGCACATACAGAAAGTGCAATTACAATATTTAAGGTTCCTTTCTCGTAAAGTCGCATAATTAAAATGCTTTTAAAATCTCCACCATCTTTAATAACTGTAGTTGATTTTTCTATTATAACATCAGGGTTAAGTGGTGAATTTTCTGTTGGTTTTTCTGTGCCAGCATATAATAAACCGTCGCCTTTGCTGAAAGAGTTTTGAGAAATATCCATTGTTCCGTCATCTCTTATTCTTGGAACATCTACAGGCAATGTACCAAAAGGATTTTTATATCCAAATGCAACCTCTACCGATGCAATGATATTAGGTCCGTATGTGTATGTAGCTGGCAGTGAACCATTTGTGTCCTCGGCGTTCATACCCTTACAGCCGTATGCAACAAGCAAAGCGTCTGCGTTTGTATAATTAGCTGTGTCGTATGGCTTGCCCACACTTACAACAGCACATTTTACATTATTGCTTTTACTGCAATAAATAACTGCCTTTGTTACATTAGAGCAAAGGCTATCTGGTAGAATATCGTTACTGCTTAGCATTTCAGAGAGAACTATAGCATAATCTGCACCTGATACTGCTGTAAGAATTTCATCAAGGCTACTTCCGTTATTATAGTAATAGGTTTCGTACTCTACACTAGGTATAGCTTTTTTAGAAATCATCTTTGTTATTGCGTAATCAAAGCAAGGTGTTTCGTCACTGTATGCTGATATCAATACAACCTTCTGACCATTTTCAGGCTTAAATGGCAATGTGTTATTTTCGTTTTTCAGTACTGTGATTGCACTTGTTGAAATATTATCTTCAATTTCGTGATTTTCTTGACTACCTACAACCTTTAAAGCATTTTCAACAGTTGGAGCTTTGTAGCTAAGAATACCACGCTTTTCCTTTAGCTGTAAAATTCTTTTTACAGACTCGTTTATTCTTGCCTCTTTAATTCTACCGTCCTTTACTGCTGACTTAATATTTCCTATAAGGTCGGTAAGAGCCTTGCCACTGCTTTCGTTTTCAATACTTACAGGCATAAGCAACATATCAACTCCTGCGTTTATTGCAAGAATACAAGCCTGTGACGCTGTAAAATTATCGGCAATTGCACCCATATTCATAGCGTCGGTTGTTACAACACCATTATACCCCATTTTACCTCTTAAAATATCAGTGATTATTGTTTTTGATAATGTAGCAGGCAAAATTACTTCATTACCTGTAACCTCTGAAACAACGGTTTCTTTCTCAATCTGTGGGAATTGAATATGTGCAGTCATAATCATATCTACATCATTTTCAACAGCTGATTTAAAAGGCATAAGCTCGCAGGCTTCAATTTCCTTTAGTGATTTATTAACGGTTGGTAAGCCTGTGTGCGAATCTGTGTGGGTATCACCATGGCCAGGGAAGTGCTTGGCTACAGCAACAACATTTTTACTTTGTATTCCATTTATTGTCTGCACTCCTAGCTTTGCAACAATATTAGGGTCTGATGAATATGATCTTAAACCTATTATAGGGTTTTGTGGGTTTGTGTTTACATCTAAAGAGGGAGCAAAATCGACATTTATTCCCAAAGCAGAAAGCTCACTACCTAAAATACCACCTATGTCGTTTGCATACTGTGCGTTGTTGGTTGCACCTATTGCCATATTGCCGGGTAGAGATGTTCCATACTTTAATCTTACAACCTCGCCACCCTCTTGATCGGTTGATATAAACAATGGTAGCTTGCTTTTTGAGGTTAACGCAGAATTTTGAAATGCAGTTGTAAGCTCTACAATCTGTTTGGTATCCTGTAAATTTTCTTCAAAGAGAATAACTCCTCCAACAGAGCTTGCAGAGATAATCTCGGCTACCTCATCCTCCATAATTGTAAAGCCTTCATCGTTCCAATTTTCAACGGATACTGTTATCATCTGACCTACTTTTTCCTCTAAGGTCATTTTAGAGATAATGCTATCTACATTACTTACAGCCGATACGGGTAGGCTTGTGCTTATACATAAAGCAGAAAGCGTAATACCTGCCATAGCTTTAAGTAGCTTTTCTACTTTTTTCATTTCAACTCTCCTTTTTTTAAATATACTGATATTATAGCATAAAAAATCCTTATGATAAATACAAAACGACAACTGTTCAAAAAACAGTTGTCGTTTAAAGTAATAGTTACATTCTGTTACCACAGTTAGGGCAGAATTTTGGTGACTCACCAGCTTCTGGCTCAAAGCCACACTGTGAGCATTTTGGTTTTGTGTTAGCAGTAGGCATTGGACTGCCACATTCCATACAGAATTTGCCTGTATTTTGTGTGCCACAGCTATTACATACCCAGCCATTTGCAGTTGGCTGTGGTGTAGGCTCTGGTCTCTGTTTACCACATTGAGGGCAGAATTTGCCAATGTTATTTGCACCACATTCACACTTCCAGCTGTCTGGAGCTGGTGTGTTAGCTACGCCAACCATACCCTGTGGTCGGTTTTGCTGATATCCACCCTGTTGTGGGAAGCCACCCTGTTGTGGATAACCACCCTGCTGAGGGAAGCCCTGTTGAGGCTGATAATTTTGTTGCTGATATCCCTGCATTATATTGCCAGTCATATTCATACCCATACCCATTCCAAGGAATGCGTTTGTAGCACCTGCAGCATTGCTACCTGCTGCCTTTATACCTTCGGCAACGTTTTTAGCCATATATCCAGCCTGTATATTAGGGTCAGATAGAGCCATACCCTGCATTTTTGTAGATGAAAATTCACTAACAATTTTTTGAGAATCTTCGGTATAAGAGGAAGCAAGTGATGTCATAAGAATTTGCATACCTCTTATTTCGTGCCACTCATAATCAAGAGCATCAGCAAGATATTTTGTAAGGTTAGATGACTGACCCTGTACTTTACTGAATGGTATTCCGTCATTTGACATTTTACCAAGAGAGTCAGTTAATGCTGTAAGAAATTCATTGTTGAATTGCTCTTTAATGTCATTAAAATCAATACACCTATTAGCTAAAGCATCGCCCTTAGGAATAACCTCTGCGAAGAATTTAAGTGGATTAGTAACCTTGAATGAATATGTACCTCTAGCTCTTATAAATAGCTCAGCACCATACATACTATCAAAATAGTTAATTGGACTAGCTGTACCGTACTTAATGCCACGGATTTCTTGCATATTTATATAATAAACTCTTTGTTCACGAGGTGAAATACCACCAAATTTCAATCTCTCGAAAGCATCTGTCAATGAACCTGTTACCTGACCAGCCATTAACGATGGTGCAGTAGCATCGCTTACTTGAACATAGCCTGGTTCAGAACAAGCAGCAATTATCTTACCACCATCAACAAGAAGCATCATTGTGCCTGGCCATACGTGAATTAGTGAGCCGTTGTTTACTATATTCTCAGAACCATTTATGTTTTGGTTACGAGGGTCATCTTTACCTAATCTTACACCTGGTGCAAAAACTACGGAACCTGTTAAAGATTCTGGTGGTCGTACGGCTTCAAGATATTGATCGCCTAAGTTTGCCATTGCTGCATTTTTAGCAGCTTGAATAATACCCATAATGATTTCTCTCCTTAATACTCTTTATATATTAATGTGATCTTTTGCCAGAAACCTCTTTTATACTGTTAAAGTTCCAGACCAGCACATTTTTTTGTTTAATGCCTGTACCACAGTACTCACAGAATTTTGCACTTGGATTTGAAATAGGACCACCACAGTTAGGACAATTAAGAGTATTGTACTTTAATAGGTTGCTGTTTGTATCCTGTTTAAATTCCTGTACATATACAAGCTCTGTTTCGTAAATGGTTTGTTCCTGTGAAACATCACTTCCAAAAATAATGTTACCATTTTTATCTTTTATATAATTTATATTTCCAAGCGAAGTTTGAAAAATTATTTTGCATACAGCAGGGCTTTTTACATAATCTTTAATTTCAGTTCTATGTATTACAATGTTTTCGTAATATTCTTTATAATTGTTTGCCTGTAGCTGTGAAATAATGGAGTTAATTTGTAATGCAACATTATTAGTGATGTTTACATTTTGTATAGGTGTTTGGTTAGAAATAGCTGTGAAATAGTTTAATAGCAGGTTTTCTGCTTTTTGTTTAAATTCATCATAATTAAAATCCGGGAAATCTCTTCTGATGTTAGGCAAGCAAACACTAGTCATAGCTGATATTGATTTTGGCGTAGACTCTGAAAGAAGCTTTTGTTTTTGTATACCATCAATAAGATTTGGTGTGTTAAAAAATTTCATTGATGCATAATGTAGCTGATGTTTTACTTTGAGCATTGCTTTTTTTACAGAAAAAAAGACTATTATACCAACTATAATCAAAATTATTATTATAATTAATACTAATATTAAAGTAATATCTATACCCTGCAACAAAATCAACCTCACAAAATATTTATTAAATGTATTTTACAGTTATACGATAATTATATAACAATTAAACAAATAATTCAATATATCAATTTATTATTCTGTTAGTGTAAAGCAAAGATCGAAAAAAACAAAACCGACCAACAGCAGAAAACTCTACTGTTGGTCGGTGAAAAATCAATTATAAACTAAGCGTAAGCTTTAAAATTAAAGCTCAGCGAAGTACTTAATTGTTCTAACCATCTGGCTTGTGTAGCTGTTCTCGTTGTCATACCAAGAAACAACCTGTACCTGAGATGTGCCGTTGTCTAGGTTAGTAACCATTGTCTGTGTAGCATCGAATAGAGAACCGTAACGGATACCGATGATATCTGAAGATACGATCTCGTCCTCGTTGTAGCCGAAGCTATCAGAAGCAGCAGCCTTCATAGCAGCGTTGATCTGCTCAACTGTAACTGTGCCATCAACAACAGCTGTTAGGATTGTTGTTGAACCTGTTGGAACTGGAACTCTCTGAGCAGCACCGATTAGCTTGCCGTTTAGCTCTGGAATAACAAGACCGATAGCCTTAGCAGCACCTGTTGAGTTAGGTACGATGTTAGCAGCAGCAGCTCTAGCTCTTCTTAGGTCACCCTTTCTGTGAGGACCGTCAAGAACCATCTGATCACCTGTGTAAGCATGGATTGTAGCCATGATACCACTCTTGATTGGAGCTAGATCGTTAAGAGCCTTAGCCATAGGAGCTAGGCAGTTTGTTGTACAAGAAGCAGCAGAAATGATCTTGTCATCAGCTGTTAGTGTGTTCTCGTTTACGCTGTAAACGATTGTCTTTAGATCGTTACCAGCTGGAGCAGAAATAACAACCTTCTTAGCACCTGCCTCTAGGTGAGCAGAAGCAGCAGCCTTTGAGCAGTAGAAACCTGTACACTCTAGTACAACGTCTACATCTAGCTCGCCCCAAGGAATGTTCTTAGCGTCCTTCTCTGAGTAGATTGTGATCTCTTTGCCGTCTACTGTGATTGAGTTGTCTGAGCAAGTAACCTTGTCAGCTAGCTCGTAACGACCCTGAGCTGAATCGTACTTTAGAAGATGAGCAAGCATCTTAGGATCTGTTAGATCGTTAATAGCTACAACCTCGTAACCCTCAGCTGTGAACATCTGTCTGAAAGCTAGACGACCGATACGGCCGAAACCGTTAATACCAACTTTAATTGCCATGATAATTACCTCCTGGAATTTTACTTACTGTTTGGGTGTATTTGAAAATACAAATAGTATATTTAAATACACCTGTAGTTAGTTAATTAAATATCAATCAGCACTACTATTTTATAGCATTTTTTAAATAAATACAAGACCTTCAAAAAAATTTAACAGAAATTTCTGACAGATTTTTTATCATCTTGCAATTTATTGTATCTGTTGCTAATAGTTATATAGATAACATATACAGTATAACCAAAAAACACAAAAATAATTACGCCGATTGTTGCAAATTACTTTGTTTTTTGCTTTAGTATGTTGACAATAATTTGTAAAAATGTTATTCTTATAGAGGTATAAAACCAAAGATATTTTATCTACTTTATTTAAATAGACTCTTATGAGCCTGTTATTATATATTTTTCATTTTTACTTAAAATTGAACTTTAATTTTTAAATTATGGTTGGGCATATTTTTATGTATGCCTGTATTTTTTACGGTGGCTTTAAAATTCTCCGTATAAAAAAATTGAATATAGTATCCCTGATAACGGGCACCACGAGTTTATTACTGATTTAATGAAATTTAAAATTATATCAAAAGTCAAACAAGGAGGTGCCATTACAATGGATTTATGGTTAGTCATTGTGCTTATTGTGGCAGTAGGTGCTATTTCTGGTGCAGTTTCATTTTTTATGGGTATAAATCACCGTAAAAAGATTGCAGAGGCTGAGATTGGCTCAGCAGAGGCAGAAGCACAGCGTATTGTTAACGTTGCCTACAAAGAAGCAGAGGCTAAAAAGAAAGAAGCTATTTTAGAGGCTAAAGACGAAATTCATCAGTTAAGAGATAAGTCTGAAAAAGAAGCTAATGACAGAAGAAGAGAAATTCAGCGTCAGGAGCGTCGTGTACAGTCTAAGGAAGAAGCTTTAGAGAAAAAGCTTGAAAATCTTGAGAAAAAAGAAGAAAAGCTTGCTCGTAAGCAAAAGGCTGTTGAAGATGAGTTTGCAGAGGCTGAGCGTATCAAGAATAGTCATCTTGAGGTTCTTGAAAGTATTTCAGGCTTTACAAAAGAGCAGGCTAAGAGCCTTATACTTGAAAAGCTAGATGAACAGCTTACTCACGAAAAAGCTTCAAAGATTATGGAATACGAACAGCAAATTAAAGACGAGTGTGACAAAAAGGCTAGAAATATTATTTCACTTGCTATTCAGCGTTGTGCAGCAGACCACGTTGCCGAGGCAACAGTATCTGTTGTGCCATTACCAAATGATGAGATGAAGGGTCGCATAATAGGTAGAGAAGGCAGAAATATTCGTGCTATTGAAACTATTACAGGTGTTGACCTTATAATTGATGATACACCAGAGGCTATTACAATATCTTGTTTTGAGCCTGTACGTCGTGAAATTGCAAGAGTTGCACTTGAGCGACTTGTATCTGACGGAAGAATACACCCTGCAAAGATTGAAGAGATGGTTGAAAAATCTCGTAAAGAGGTTGAGGCAACTATTAAGCAGGAGGGTGAGAGAACTGTTATTGAAACAGGTGTTAACGGTGTTCACCCAGAGCTTGTAAAGCTACTTGGTCGTTTGCGTTACAGAACAAGCTATGGACAAAATGTACTTGATCACTCAAAAGAGGTTTGCTACCTTTCTGGTATGATTGCTCAGGAGCTAGGCTTGAACCCTACTATTGCAAAGCGTGCAGGATTATTGCACGATATCGGTAAAGCATTAGACCACGAAATAGAGGGTTCTCATATTGAAATAGGCGTAGATGTAGCTAAAAAGTATAAAGAGAACGAGGCTGTGGTGCATGCTATTGCAGCACATCACGGAGATATAGAGGCTAAAACTGTAGTTGCTTGTATAGTACAGGCTGCAGATGCTATTTCAGCTGCAAGACCTGGAGCAAGAAGAGAAAATCTTGAAAATTACATTAAGAGACTTCAGAAGCTTGAAGAGGTTGCAATGTCATTTGAGGGTGTTGAAAACTCTTTTGCTATTCAGGCAGGTAGAGAAGTACGAATTATGGTTAAGCCTGACGTTATTGATGATGACAAAATGGTATTGCTTGCTCGTGAAATTTGCGACAAGATAGAAGCAGACCTTGATTATCCTGGTCAGATTAAAGTAAATATTATAAGAGAAAGTCGTGCTATTGAGTACGCAAGATAAAATATCCTACTTAAAGATAAACAGGTTGCTGTATGCAACCTGTTGTTTTTTTGCTGATTAATAGAAAGTAGCAATTGAAATATAGTCTATAATATGGTACAATTGCAATGTACTAGGGTACATAATATATAAGAGGAGGTAATTACTTTATGAATTATAAAATTGAAGGCGGAGTTATGCCTATTCTTGAAGTAAGTCTTAATGATGGAGAAACAATTATAACACAGGGTGGCGGAATGATTTGGATGTCACCAAATATGAAGATGGAAACTACAGCAGGTGGCGTAGGTAAGGTTTTTTCAAAGATGATTAGTGGTGAGTCAATTTTCCAGAATCGTTACACAGCAATGAACGGTGCAGGCTTTATCACAATTGCACCTAGCTTTATGGGTGCAATTATTCCTTTTGAAATTACACCTAATCAGCCACTTATTGTACAAAAGTCAGGCTTTTTGGCTAGTACAACAGGTGTAAATCTTGAAATTTGCTTTAACAAAAAGGTTGGTGCTGGCTTAGTTGGTGGTGAAGGCTTTATTATGCAGAAGCTAACAGGTCAGGGTACAGCATTTATTGAGATTGACGGTTATTGCAAGCAGTACAACCTTGCACCTGGTCAGCAAATTGTTGTAGATACAGGCAACCTTGCAGCTATGGACGCTACCTGTACAATGGATGTTCAAAGAGCTGGTGGTGGTATTAAAAACATATTTGGTGGTGAGGGCTTATTCAATACAGTTGTTACAGGTCCTGGTAGAGTATTCCTACAGTCACATCCTATTCAGACAATTGCAGGTTCAATAAGACCATACATACCATCTAACTAATAGATTTTAAGGAGTAGCTATGTCAGATAACCAAAAAGAAAGCACAAGCAAAGAGCTTACACAGGAGCAGTTAAAGGAAAATCAGGCTAAGCTTGAAGAATACGAGAGAATTTTTAAGGTAACAGTTGTAGCTGTTGCACTTATGTTTGCTGTTATTGTGTGTATTGTTTTTGGTTTGATAATAAATGGCACCTAATATTAAAGATTAACGGACAGCGTTTTTGCTGTCCGTTGTTTTTAGGGTGTATGATTTAGATATTCTATATAAGGATAACATATAATGAAGAAATTGTTTCTTAATAAAAATACCGACAATAAAAAAGGAAATGCTTCAGATGTAGTTACTATAGGCTTTTTTGTTGCTGTAATAGCTGTTTGTTCACAGCTTGTAATTCCGTTTGGACAAATTCCGTTTACTTTGCAAACAGTAGGAGTATTTCTTTCAGCATCGTTATTAGGGGCAAGGCGTGCAACCTGTAGCGTGTTTGTTTATATATTGTTAGGTGCAGTGGGATTGCCTGTGTTTTCTGCTTTTTCGGGTGGCTTAGGCTTTCTTTTAGGTCCAACCGGTGGGTATATAATTGGTTTTCTTTTTACTGCGTTTATAGTTGGATTTATAACAGAAAAGCTCGGTAAAAGAGCTTGGAGTCTTGCACTGTCTATGACAATAGGGCTATTACTCTGCTATGCGTTTGGTACAGTGTGGTTTTGCATAATTATGAAAAAAGATATTATATACGGCTTACTCTGTTGTGTTTTACCATATATAATTCCAGATGCTGTAAAAATTATTGCTTCAATATTTATGACAAAGCGTTTGGATAAAGTTATGAGGCTGTAGATGTTTGGGTTTGTCTAACTTTTAAATTAGAGCTTTATTAGAAATAGGAGATTGAAAATGGCTAGAAATATTTTAGAGGATATAAAAAACGATTTAGGCTATTACTATGTTAATGAGCAGTACGATTTGAATGATTTTGTGCTATTAATAGCGTTTGTTTTTCTTGCTGTGGCTATGGGTGTAGTTGAGGTTATTTATTCATATAAGGGTAAAACTGTTATGGATACTGTTATTTTTATAGTACTTGGTATAGTTTTTGCTACACCGTTTATAGCTCATTTTCTTATAAAAACAGTGAAAATTATTATGTTTAGAAATAAAAAGAGTCATTATATGGAAAGAGGGGTGTCATACCGTGGGAAGATAATATCGGAGAAAAGAGGAGGAAAGATATTTGATGATAAAATAACAGGCAAAGAAAAATATATGTACTATCCAACAGTTGAATATTACTGTAATGGTGAGTGTATTCGTGAAACCTCACGCTATGCTTTTAGTAATTCTTATGAAATAGCATTAAGAGATGTAAAGGTAACGATATATAAATATAAAAACGATATAATACTTACTGACATAAGCGAGGCTTGCAAAAGAGAAGAGTCTGTTGCGTATGTAAAAGGAGGAGGCTCATTGTGGTTTTATACTATTACAAAAAAACTTGAAGATGCAATGTTGCCTGTTATTATGGTTGGTACGTGTTTGATATACCTGATTATTTTTCTAATAAGAGCAATAGTGTTTTATTTTACGAACTTTGCTTAATACTAAAAACCACTATCTATGAATGTTTTGACATAGATAGTGGTTTGTTATTTATGCTTTGGTTTTAATATTTCGTTTGGTACAGCTACAAGCTCCCTTAGAGTGTTAAGGGTAAAGGTTTTAACAGATGGAATACTGCTTACTGCACCCGAAATTTTAAAGCCGTATTTTTTAGCTATTATATTAGCACGAAAATGGTGGTAAAAATCGGTTGCTATTACAGCAGTATTGCTTGTTGAGAATTGTGCTTTTATAATTCTAAATGAGTTTATTAAATTTTCGCAGGTGTTTGTGGAGTTATCTTCTTTTATAATGCGTTTAGGGGATATACCTTTTTTAAGCAGATATCTATACATACACTCGGCTTCGCTTATTAATTCGTCACTACCCTTTCCACCAGAGACTATACAATAAGTGCTTTCGTTTTCCTCAAGAAAGCTATAGGCAGAGTCTAGCCTACGTTTAAGGCTTTTGCTGGGGTTGTTTCCTTTAACCTTGCAGCCAAGAACTATAAGTATATCACTTTTTTTATTTGGCTTTTTAAGTGCAAAGTATAGTATAAGGGTAAGTATTACTAAAGCATATAGGATGAAAAGTAGAAGTAAAATAGTAATTAATTTCATAATTAATCCTTGCGTGATTTTGTATAACGAGAGTCTATGGTTATGTTTTTGTTGCCAGTTTTCTGGTAAAGTACAAAGTCTATATTGTTGTAGGCTTTTATAAGTTTTAGGGTGGTACGGTAGATGTCACCAATAGGGATCATATTTATGTCATAGGGCTTAAATAGTACAGATACGGTTATACCTTTATTATTGTTGCATTCTACTGCAAAATCACCACCTGTACGAAGTGCAAGCTCCTTTACTAAAGGTAAGCCCATTCCTGCCTCTTTGTCCTTAGTTGAATAAAAGGGACTTTGGCAAAGCTCACAAAGCTCGCTATCCATTCCACAGCCGTTGTCCTCTACCTGTAAAACCAATCTTCGTGCATCTTTTTGAAAAACGCTTATTTTAATAAGTGTACTGTTTGCTTCTATCGAATTTTTTACAAGCTCAAGTACGCAATCGCACAAATTTTGCATATTAAATCACCTTGCTGATTTCCACAGCCAGCTGGTAGGCTGTTTTGTTGGATAACAAAATAGGAATACCCTTTTCAGATGCTGTTTTAATAGTTTCTTCGGTTGGCTTTACATTTTCGCACATTATAATACAGCTTAGATTTTTCAGCATAGCTACAGCAACAGTGTTTGGATTGTTTACCACAGTAAGCCATAGGTTATGAGGCTTGGAATTTTTTATTACATAGCTTAAATAATCACCGATATAACACCCGTCTATTATTTTGTTACAATTCATATTAATATATGCCGATTTAAGGCATAGCTGTTCCTTTAAATTTGTAACAGTCATACTTCTACATCCTTCAACAAATTATATATTTATATAATACAGAAAAGTTGCTGTAAATGCAAGGTGATACAGATAGATAAATAAAAAAATATATAAGTTAGCTCAAGCTAACAAAATGCAACCGATAAAATAAAAATTGCATAACTAGACTTTTGAATAAGGAAAAATTAAATAAAAATGCTTTAAAACGAACTTGTAAAGTAAAAATTATGCAAAATTCTTAAGAAATTGTTAAATAAGTGATTTAAACGCTTGACAAATATATAAATGAATGTCATAATGGGTATATCATTGAAATTTATGCTAAAAATAAAGCATAGATGTTAATTTTAAGGAGGATAAATCAAATGGAAACATATGGTCTAGAAAAACTAGGAATTATTAACCCATCTGCTGTTTACCGTAACCTAACACCAGCTCAGCTAACAGAAGCTGCTGTTCGTCGTGGCGAAGGTACAATCAGCAAAACTGGTGCTCTTGTTGTTAAAACAGGTAAGTACACAGGTCGTTCTGCTAACGATAAGTTCATCGTTGATTCAGAGGGCGTTCACAACGATATCGCTTGGGGTAAGGTAAATAAGCCAACTACACAAGAGGTATTTGACGCTCTATACGAGAAGGTTATCGCTTACCTACAGAACCGTGAAATCTTCATTTTCGATGGCTTTGCTGGTGCAGATCCTAAGTACACAAAGTCTTTCCGTATCGTAAACGAGCTAGCTTCTCAGAATATGTTTATTCATCAGCTACTTCGTCGTCCAACAGCTGAGCAGTTGGTTGACTTTAAGGAAGACTACACAATCATCGCTGCTCCTGGCTTTAAGTGCATTCCTGAGCGTGACAATACTCGTTCAGAGGCTGCTATTATGGTTGACTACGAGAAGCACCTTGTTCTTATCGTTGGTACACAGTACGCTGGTGAGATTAAGAAGTCTGTATTCTCAGTAATGAACTACGTACTACCAAAGCAGGGTATCTTCCCAATGCACTGTTCAGCTAACATCGGTGCAGAAGGCGATACAGCTGTATTCTTTGGTCTATCAGGTACAGGTAAAACAACTCTTTCAGCTGACCCTAACAGAATGCTAATCGGTGACGATGAGCACGGTTGGTCAGATGACTCTGTATTCAACTTTGAGGGTGGTTGCTACGCTAAGTGTATCAACCTATCACCAGAGGGAGAGCCAGAGATCTACAATGCTATTAAGTTCGGTTCTCTAGTAGAGAACGTTGTAATGGATCCAGACACAAGAGAGTTTGATTTTGATGATGATTCTCTAGCTGTAAACAGCCGTGTTGGTTACCCAGTAGAGTATATTCCAAATGCTGAGCTTTCAGGTATGTCAACAAGCGTTCCAAAGACTGTTATCTTCCTAACAGCTGACGCTTACGGTGTTCTACCTCCAATCTCAAAGCTAGACAAGAACCAGGCTATGTACTACTTCGTATCTGGCTTTACATCAAAGCTAGCTGGTACAGAGATCGGCGTTAAGGAGCCAGTTCCAACATTCTCAACATGCTTTGGTGAGCCATTCCTACCACTAGATCCATCAATCTATGCTGCTATGCTAGCTGAGAAGGTTGAGAAGGCTGGTGCTAGCGTTTACCTAGTAAACACAGGTTGGAACGGTACAGGTAAGAGAATGAAGCTTTCTTACACTCGTGCAATGGTTACAGCTGCTCTTAACGGTGAGCTACTAAAGAGTGAGTTCGTAGAGGATCCATACTTCGGTGTTTCTGTTCCTACAACTTGCCCAGGTGTACCTGATGAGCTAATGGTTCCAGCTAACACATGGGAAGACAAGGATGCTTATGCTGCAAAGGCTAAGGAGCTTGCTGCTTCATTCGTTGAGAACTTCAAGAAGTATACTCATATGTCACAGGAAGTTGTAGATGCAGGTCCTAAGGCTTAATTTGCTACAATAATTCAAAATTGACATTTAATCTATAATAAAAAGCCGACAGAATAAAATCTGTCGGCTTTTTTGAATATGGAGAGTTTATAAAATCAACAAAAAACTAAATTTCTGTTGTTCAGCTTGTTTTGTTTGTGTTTTATAATTATCTTGTAATCTAAAGGAGGTAATGATTATGAATACAGACAAAATTTATGCAGAATCAGTAGCAAAGGAGTATGCTCCAAAGGATAATTCTAAGGTAGTGGCACTTAGAAAGCTTGACAGAAAGGCGAAATTACCGGCAACTGTGTTTACTTATACTTTTGGTATTGTATCTTCTCTTGTTGCAGGGCTTGGTATGTGCCTGTCAATGCAGGTTATAGGGGGAACAACAATGCTTTCGGTACTTGGAATAGTGCTTGGTATTATAGGTTTTATAGGCACTGGGGTAAACTATCCAATCTATAAAAAAATTCTGGAAAAAGGTAAGCAGAAATACGCCTTTGAAATAGTTGAGCTTGCCCGTGAAATAAGCGAGCAAAACTAAAGTTAAAACCAAGCCGAAAGGAGGTTGTCAGATGAATAAAAACGAAAGCAAATATTTTAATACTGCTGTAAAAATGGATAAAGCACTAATAGTTTTGCTTGAAAAGAAGGATTTTGAGTATATCACAATCAAGGAGATTTGTGAAACAGCAGGAGTAAATCGTTCTACGTTTTATTTACACTATGAAAATACAAGTGATTTGTTAAAAGAAACTACACAGCATATTACCGACAACTTTCTTAAATATTTCTCTGTAGACTGCAAAAGTATAACAGAAAAATACAATAAATGTGATTTAAAGGATTTGATATTTATAACTCCTAAATACCTAGTACCCTATCTTACTTATGTAAAAGAAAATCAGCTTGTATTTAAAACTGCTCTTAAACATTTGGGGGCAATGGGTTTTGAGAATGTTTACAATAATATGTCTAAATTCATATTTAATCCTGTGTTAGAGCGATTTGATTTTCCGTTGAATGAAAGAGAGTATATATTAAAATTTTATCTTACAGGTATTACTGCTATTGTTATGGAGTGGCTGAAAAATGATTGCCAAGAGCCAATAGAAAATATCAGTAAAATTATTACTAAATGTGTTTTAGGAAACAGTAAGATATTCCCAGATTTAATTTATGATAGGCAAAAAGGCAAATTCAACGAAGTTACTTGTTAAATCTGCCTTTGTAAATTGAATTTTATTTAAATATTAATATTTTATATATGCTTGCTATCCTTTAATAAATTGTACAATGTAGGAGATAAATTAAATTCCTGCATTACTTTTTCTACCTGTGCCACAGCCTTGGCTTTTGTTTTGGCTGTGGTGCTTTCTTTTTTTACAGCTCTTATTAATATGTTTTTTGGTGTGTGTGCAAAGTCTACAAATTCTAACAGCTGTGTTTTATATCCACAGCACTCAAGCAGATTACCTCTTATTGCGTCTGTAGTAAGGGCAGAAAATCTTTCCTGTATAATTCCGTAGTTGGTGAATAGTGAGAAATTATCTGTTTTTATCTGTGAGTTAAGCTCGTGCTGACAGCAAGGAACAGAAAAAATCATTTTTGAATTCCACGAAATAGCATTGAATAATGCATAGTCTGTTGCTGTGTCGCAAGCGTGCAGTGTTATAACTATGTCAACATCAAAGTCGCATTTGTAGCCGTTGATATCTCCAAGCTGAAATTTAAGACCATTATATCCATATTTTTCTGCTGAGGCATTGCACTTTTTAATTACATCCTCTTTAAGGTCAAGACCAACTATGTTTACTCTTTTGTTTTTTAGTACGGTAAAATAATAATAAACAACAAAGGTAAGGTATGATTTTCCACATCCGAAATCTATAATGTTAATAGTTTCTTTGTTTAAATCCTTTACAGCGTTATCTATTATTTCTATAAAGCGATTTATTTGCTTGAACTTGTCGTACATAGAATGTACAACCTTACCCTCTTTAGTAAATACTCCCATATCAATAAGAGGTAGTACATCGCTACCCTCTTGAATAATATAGTTTTTTTGACGATTATGCTGTGTTGAGATGTGTGTGCAGGCTGATGAAAGCTGTTTTTTCTTGTAGGAGGGTTTTCCTTTTTTTGAGAGCATCAGCATATGCTCGTAAGCATTTGTCCAGCTGTTAAGCTGTCTGTAGTCAGTCTCAAGTGCTGTAAGACAAAAATCAATAGCTTCGTCTTTGTTTAAGTTTTCGTGAAATACCTGTTTTTCGGTATATTTTGAAACCTGATAATATTTTTCTTTGTTTTCTATAACAATCTTTTTATAATCTATACTCTTTTTTGCTGGTTTGCTGATAACTGTTTTGATAGGTGAGTCAGCAAATATTTTATTAAGGAATTCTTTTAATTCGCTCATATTAAACCTCCGAAAATTGCTTGTTTTATAGCTAAACAAACCCTATTAATAAGATTATACCTTACATTAACAAAAACTACAATGCTTTAACAGACAAAAGAGATGACATAGCCTTTGATTAGATTTGCAGATATGTGAAATAGGGTGTATTTTGTTGACTTTTATATAATTGTATGCTAATATTTTTAAAGAAATATGCTTTTAAATATTGACAATGATATATGAAAATAATGTTAATTACGTTGACTATGTAATGTTGGTATAGTGGTTTATTTAGTTGCTATATACCAATAAATAGTAATTACTTCTATTTTTAATTTAACTGGGAGGATAAATTTAAATGCAAAAAACTATAATTTCTGAAGCTATAAAATATATTGGCGTAGATGATAAAACTCTTGATTTATTTGAGGGACAGTATATTGTTCCTAATGGTGTATCTTATAATTCTTATCTTATTATTGATGAGAAAATAGCTGTAATGGATACAGTAGATTCACGTGCAATAGAGGAGTGGTTGCAAAAGCTTGAAACAGAGCTTGACGGTAAACAGCCTGATTACTTGGTGGTATCTCATATGGAGCCTGACCACGGTGCAGGAGTTAGAGTTTTTGCAGAAAAATACCCTAGTGCAAAAATAGTAGGTAATGCAAAAACCTTTACTATGATGTCGCAGTTTTTTGATATGGATATATCAGACAGAAAGGTTGTTGTAAAAGAGGGAGATAATCTGGAGCTTGGCAAGCATAGCCTTACATTTGTTATGGCACCAATGGTTCATTGGCCTGAGGTTATGGTATGCTACGAAAGCACAGAGAAGGTTTTATTTTCAGCCGATGCCTTTGGAAAGTTTGGAGCATTAGACGCAGACGAGGATTGGACCTGTGAGGCAAGAAGATACTACATAAATATTGTTGGTAAATACGGAGCACAGGTACAGGCTTTGCTGAAAAAAGCAGGTAGTCTTGATATAAAAACAATTTGTCCTCTACACGGACCTATACTTAATGAAAATCTTGAGTATTATATAAATAAATATGATATCTGGAGTAGCTACAGAGCTGAAAATGAGGGTGTTATGATAGCGTACGTATCTATGCACGGTAACACAGCACAGGCTGTAAAGGAGCTTAAAGAAAAGCTGGAGCAGAATGGTGTACCAAAGGTAGCTATTGCAGACCTTGCACGAGATGATATGGCAGAGGCTATAGAGGATTCATTCCGTTATGACAGACTTGTAGTAGCATCTCCTACATACGATGGTGCTTTGTTCCCTATTATGGAGGACTTCTTATATCATTTAAAAATGAAGAATTACCAGAACAGAAAGGTAGCTATAATCGAAAACGGTTCTTGGGCACCTATGGCTGGAAAGAAGATGAAAGAGCATTTTGAGGGAATGAAAAATATCACATTGTGTGATACAGTAGTTACTATTAAGTCAGCTCTTAACGAAAATTCAAGGGAGCAAATTGATAAGCTTGTACAGGAGCTTATGTAAGAATAATAAAAAGCGTTACACAGCTTGAGTGTGTAACGCTTTTTTAATAATAGGGGGTTACAGGGGAAATGAAATTAGAAAAATTAAATAAAAGAGATACATCAATGGATATAATAAGGGTGGTAGCAGTATTTTTTGTAGTGTCTATTCACTTCTTTCTGAATAATGGATATTATTCAGAAAACCATAACAGTATGAATATGTACATTATGTGTAATATGCGTACATTGTTTTCAGTGTGTATACCGTTGTTTTTGTTGCTTACAGGATATCTTATGAGTAAGAAAACATTATGTAAGAAATATTATGCAGGCATTGTAAAAATATTGCTTATATATTTGATGTCGGGTATAGCCTGTGTGCTGTTTAAGAGAAGCTACCTTAATTTAGATGTAGATTTAAAAACAGCAGTTATGGAATTGATGGAATTTACAATTGCTCCATATGGTTGGTATATAGAGATGTATATTGGACTCTTTTTAATAATTCCATTTTTAAATATTTTATATAATGGAATAAGCAACCAAAAGCATAAAAAGGTTCTTTTAATAACATTCTTTTCAATGACGATATTGCCTACACTGTTTAACATTTTTAGCTTTACATCAGAGCAGGTGTGGTATAATCCGGGTGAAACAGATATCATAACAAAAATATTACCAAATTGGTGGGCTGTGCTTTATCCGATTACCTATTATTTCGTTGGTGCATATATTCGTGAATATGGGTTAAAGATAAAAACTCCTGTAGCTATTCTTCTGTTGGTGTTAGCTTTGGCTGGTTTTGGAGCATTTAACTTTTTCAGAAGCTACAATACTGTATTTGAAAGTGGTGATTACATAAGCTGGGGTGGCATAGAGCCTTTTGTAATGTCGATATTTATCTTTACACTGTTAAGCAGAATAAAAGCAAATAGAATTCCAACGTGGATACGCTGGGTATTATGGAAGATGTCAGACGCTGCACTTGGTGTTTATTTGCTGTCATATATATTTGATACAATAGCATATAAAAAGCTTTTAGAGGCTGTTCCTGTTATGCCTGAACGTTTAAAATATTACTTTGCCGTTGTGCCATTTGTTTTTATATGTTCTTTGGGTGTATCATTTATATTCAATATACTTTTAAAGCTTATGGGCTTTGTATTAGAGCAGATAAAGGGAATTTTTTCAACCTTAAAGCTAGACACAACACAGGAGACTGTTGGAAAATAAATTAAGTATGCAGGAGGAAGCTATGAATCAGATTGAACGAAGAAATTTAGGTATGGCTTATAAATCTGATAATGAGGTTTTTGAGGAGCAAAGAGCAACAAGAAAGCTTTTACAGGAGCTTAATACAACTGATATTTCAGATTTTGAGAAAATAAGTGAAATTGTAAAAAAGCTGGTAAGAGGAGATAAAACCAATATTTTTATAAATCCTCCGTTTCATTGCGATTATGGCTTTAATATTCACGTTGGTAAAAACTTTTTTGCTAATTATAATTGTACAATTCTTGATGTAGCAAAAGTAGAGATAGGAGATAATGTGTTGTTTGCACCTAATGTAGCAATTTATACAGCAGGTCACCCTATACATCCTGTGGCAAGAGCGTCGGGCTATGAGTATGGTATAGAGGTAAAGATAGGCAATAATGTATGGATTGGTGGTAATACAGTAGTTAATCCTGGAGTTACTATTGGAGATAATACAGTAATAGGCTCGGGTAGTGTTGTTACAAAGGATATTCCTGCAAATGTAGTAGCCGTAGGTAATCCTTGCCGTGTAATAAGAGAAATTACAGATGATGATATAAACTATTATTTTAAAGACAGAAAATTTGATGAAGAGGCTATGGCTGAAATAAAAGAGCTTGCCGAAAAATAAAGAAGCAGTGGGGTTGCTAAAAAGTAGTTAAACCCCACTGCTTTTTTCTGTTATTATAAAAAGTCCTATTATGTATTGACAGTTTGCGAAAAATAAGAGATAATTTAAGGTAAGTAATTTGTTAATGGAGGATTTTTGTATGCGTGCTTTTATTACAGTTTTAGGTAAGGATACAGTAGGAATTCTGGCTAGGGTTTCTGCAGCTTGTGCAGAAGAGAATATAAGTGTTTCAGAGGTTACTCAGAGCGTGCTTCAGGAAATGTTTGTTATGATTATGCTTGTAGAGATGAGTGATTCTAAAAAGACTATTGCTGAAATGTCAGTTAAGCTTGATAAGCTTGGTGA
This sequence comes from Acutalibacteraceae bacterium, assembly GCA_036309185.1. Classification (GTDB taxonomy): domain Bacteria; phylum Bacillota; class Clostridia; order Oscillospirales; family Acutalibacteraceae; genus CAG-964. The sequence continues at coordinate 42,899 of JAXJUF010000063.1, read as the reverse complement.
AGAAATGGGATTAAAAATCCATATTATGCACGAGGATATCTTCAACTCTATGCACAGAATATAACGGAGGCTAACATATTATGATAAATTCACATGAAATTATCGAAACAATCAATATGATTGATAACGAAAACCTTGATGTAAGAACAATTACAATGGGTATTTCGCTACTTAGCTGTATTGATGATGATATTGATAAGGCTTGTACTAAAATTTACGATAAAATTTGCAGATATGCCAATAATCTTGTAAAAACAGGTGAGGATATTTCATCTGAATATGGTATTCCTATAATCAATAAGAGAATATCTGTTACACCAATAGGTATGGTAGCTTCTGCTTGTCAAACACAGAAAATAGTTAAGTTTGCTCAAACTCTTGAAAGAGCAGCTAATACCGTTGGTGTAAACTTTATCGGTGGTTATTCTGCACTTGTACAAAAGGGCTTTTCAGACGGTGACTATGCTCTTATAGAAAGTATACCAGAGGCGTTATCTATTACCGACCACGTTTGTGCTTCTGTAAATATAGGTAGCACTAAGGCTGGTATCAATATGGACGCTGTAAAGATGATGGGTAGAATTATAAAGCAAACAGCTGAGCTTACAGCAGACAGAGATTGCATTGGTGCTGCTAAGCTGGTTGCACTATGTAATGCACCAGAGGACAACCCATTTATGGCTGGTGCAATGCACGGCCCTGGTGAGCCTGACTGTGAAATAAATGTAGGTGTATCTGGCCCTGGTGTTGTTCGTGCAGCTCTTGCAAAATGTGGCGACTGCGACCTTTCAGCAGTTGCAGACCTTATCAAGAAAACAGCATTCAAAATTACAAGAACAGGTCAGCTGGTTGCTCAGGAGGCTTCAAGAAGACTAGGTGTACCATTTGGTATTGTAGACCTTTCACTTGCACCAACTCCAGCTATTGGCGACTCTGTTGCGTATATTCTAGAGGAAATGGGTCTTGAGCAGTGTGGTTGCTTTGGTACAACTGCTGCCTTGGCTTTGCTTAACGATGCAGTTAAAAAGGGTGGAGTAATGGCTTCTTCACACGTTGGTGGCTTGTCGGGTGCATTTATACCTGTTACTGAAGATGCAGGTATGATAAGTGCAGCAAGATCAGGCTGTTTAACACTTAATAAGCTAGAGGCTATGACAGCTGTATGCTCAGTAGGATTGGATATGATTAACATTCCTGGTGATACTCCAGCTGAGGTTATCTCTGCTATTATTGCAGACGAGGCTGCAATTGGTATGGTAAACTCAAAGACAACTGCTGTAAGAGTTATACCAGCTATCGGCAAAAAGGCAGGCGACGAGCTAAGCTTTGGTGGACTATTGGGCGAAGGCCCTGTAATGGAGGTTAATATGAAATCTCCTGCTAAGTTTATTAACCGTGGTGGTAGAATCCCTGCACCTATGCAGAGCTTGAAGAATTAATTAAATAGATATAAAAATTGGCTCTTACAGCTTATGACTGTGAGAGCCTTTGTAGTTTGTTCCTATGTTTATTCTTATACTAATACCTAATTAAACACTAGATATCTTGTCGGCATAATTTGCTCAGCACTTCGTCCTTCTCCTTGACAAGCGTTAGCTTGCCTGCGTCGTCGTCCTTGTTTTGAGCAAATTCTGTTCTACAATCTATTTCTAGTGTTCAAACAAGCCCTAGCATTAGTGATTTGTTTTTGACGTGATTGTTTTTTTAAATACCATACTTTTACAGCAAGCCCATAGCTTTAAGGTCTTTTTCGTCACGATACTTTTTAAAGCCTACACCACCGAATACACCACCAAGAATAATAAGTACAATACCGAATACGGTATTGTCGCCGTAATCTCCTTCTCGAACACAATTCGACGGATTGCCCTCTTCGTAGAAAACGGTAATAGTTTCGCCCTGTGAGTAAGCTGAGTTACTTTTGAAGTCGATTGAATAATTTTGGTTATCAACTGTATATGTAGCAGTTACATAATAGTAGGTTTTTGTTGTTGTTTTTTTTCTTCGTCTGCCCGAGCTGGTTCTATATCTGCTTCTGGTTGTGGTTTTTTTGGTTTTAGCTTCTATATCGGTGACATAAGCAGATACAGAATTTCCGTCATCTGCTATGGCACGGTAGCTTTGATATTCGCAGAAATTTACAATAGTTAATAATATACCAGCTATTAAAAATACTACACCCATAAGTATAAGAGTGCTTGGTTTAGTTTTTTTGCTTTCGCTGGTGTCAAGAAAGGATGAGTCACGTAGATCACGATGTGTATTATATAAGCTATTCATTTTTTAATTCTCCTCATATATTTAGCTAAGCATAAAGCTCTCACTATATAATTGTGTGAGAGCTTTTTGTGTTTGATATTTTTAATGTGTTATTCAGGCTGTTTTAGCTTTTTAGAAACATCGCCAGGGTCGGCACCTCTTATGCCACCACCATTTGACAGGCTGTATACAGAATAAGGAAGGTCTTCTCTTTTAACCTCTTTACCGTTTTTATAGAATACTCTATATGCATTGTAGCCGTATGAGTCGCTAGAGTACCAGTCTAGCTCGGTTTCTGTTCTTACCTCGTCAAATTCAGATGATTGCCAGCCATATATTTCTATATTAAGCTGTGTACCGTCCATCCAGCATTTGAAGAACATCTGATAATCTGAATTATTCTTTAGCTTAAGGTCAATATTTCCCCAGTCGATTGTAGCGTCAAGTCCACCATATACATAGTAGGAGCACCATAGATGTGGCTCACGCTCTACAATTTCCATATTTGCCATAATAGCTGCATTGTAAAGGGTAGTAGCAGTTTGACATATACCACCACCAACGCCTGTTGTCATTTTTCCGTTGGAAATTACACCAGCAGGGTAGTAGCCGTTAGAGGTTTGGTTACTGTCGCCTGTACAGTCGTTGAATGAGAATGTATCGCCTGGCTCAAGAATAGTACCATTTATAACCTTTAACGCTTGAGCCATATTAAGGTTGGCGTTGTAGGTATTGGTTGAGTATGTGCTGAATTTACCAATCAGCTTTGTAGCCTTTTTAACATCAGCCATTTTTAGCTTTGGCTTGTCTGTTATGCCTGTACCGGTAAGGAAAATCTCGGTGTCGCCATTGTTAAATGCGTCCATAGCAGATTTTATAAGCTCATCCTGATCTATTACAGTACCCTCAGAACCCTCTTTAAAGGTATAACGCTTTGAATTTTTTGATTTTGATGTATCAAACTTTGAAACGTGAGGCTCTACACAAGGGTCATCAACCTTTTTAGCAAGTCTTTTTACAAGCTTTTGTACTGATGACTGTGTAACCTTGTAGTCAATTTCAAAGTTTACGGTGCTATTTTCTTTATCTACCTTAGCACTTTTATCTGTAGGCTTTTTTGACATAATATCGTTAGAGCCTGAGTCGATAACCTCTTTATTGTACTTGTATGCTTTTTCAATAGCACCATTTAGATCATATGTAAATTCAAAGTCATCATTTTTATAGATATGGTCTTCACTTTGGTAGCTTATAGTAAGATTTAGCTCAGGAAGTAGACTGGTACCTCTTAATGCCAGAAGTGACTTAGCCTCGTCAAGAGTTTTTCCACCAACATCAAAGCCTGATATATGAACTCCCTTTAAAAATACAACCTTTTCCTCAGGTGCCTTTACAGTGCCTCCTGGTATATCTACAGTAGAGGCTACAGGTATTATTTCTGGTACATATTTGTACATATAATAGAATGTTCCACCTGATAGAAGCAAGGTAACAAGAAAGCCACAGAAAATTTTAGCAAATAGATGATTGCTTTTTTCTTTTTTTGTGTCTTTTGTTTTTTTAGTGTTTTGTGTAAGGGTTACTGAGTTTTCAGTGCTTTTTTTAGCGTTGTTTTCAGCTACAGGCTTAGCTGTAGCTTTTTGTGGTGTAGCTGTTTCTGAAAGCTCTGCTATATCTATCATTTCATCTTCAGCGTCGTCATTTTTTGAAGACTCCGTTTTTGATTCCTTTACTGCAACAGCTTCGCCCGATGAAGCCTCTGATTGCATACGCACCTCTGCGATAAGAGCATCTATATCTTGCATAACTTTTTGGGCTTCTTCGTCTGTTATAGTAGTTTTTGTGTTTTGAGCTTGAGTATTACAGGTGTCTACACTTTTATCATCCGATACAGCTTTTGTATCTGTATTCTTTTCCTCAGGTGAGGTTGGCTTAGTGTTTTCCTTATTATTTTCATTTGCCATTCTTATAACTCCTTAATTATAAAAACATATATTCCCATATTGGAAATTATCTTATTAAATATACGCTCTATCCAAAGTATTATAACATAATTATTGTAAAAAATCATCAATAAAAATGCTACAAAATTCTTACAAAAGTATTAAAGTAACACCACATAATTAACATTGTATAATTTTTGTGCAAGAGGACTATAATCTTAAAAGCGTAACGGAATGTTTACAATTATACAGTGATGTGCAGGTGCTTTTTAGTTGCAATAGGTCGATTATGTGTGATATAATTACTATGAAAATTTTTTTATAAAAGGATGGGTGTATTTTGCGTATTTTGATTTTATCAGCCTCTACCGGAGGCGGTCATATGAGAACATCTGCTGCTATGAAAAAATACATAGAGGCAAATAGACCGAATGATGTAGTACGAGTAGTAGATACACTTGAGGAGATTGGACATCTTTATAATAAAACAGTTTCAGAGGGCTATGAAATGCTTGCAAAAACAGCACCTAATTTTTACGGAGCTGTTTATAATGGTACAAATAAAGACAGAAAGGTAACTGCCTTGGCTGCGAAGTTTCAAAAGCTTTTAGCTATAAGGCTTTTACCACTTATGATAGAATTTAGACCAGATGTGCTTATAGGTGTACACGCATTTTGCGTTGATATGGCATCTGCACTTAAAATAAAATATAAGATGAATATTCCTATTATTTCACTTATTACAGATTTTGCACCTCACATTTTATATGTGCAGGAGGGTGTAGATAAATATGTGGTATCAAATGAAGAAATGGTAAATGCACTTGAAGAATTTGGTGTAGATAGAAGCGATGTACAGGTAAGTGGTATTCCTATTGACCCTGTATTCTATAATAAGCACAGCAAAAAGGAGCTTATGAAAAGAATGGGGCTTAATCCTAATCTGCAAACAGTGTTGCTTATGGCAGGTAGCTTTGGAGTAAGGGATATATTTAAAATTTACCGAGATATAGCTGAAACTCATACCGATTTTCAGATGGTAGTTGTTACAGGCAGAAACAAAAGATTGTTTGATGAGTTTGATGCAATGCTTGATAAAACCTATGAGGAAAATGACGAAACCTTAAAAAGTGGTAAGTATGACGAATATAGTGAAGATAGCTTTATTGAGGACGATACGATTACTGAAAACAGAGAATCAAATAAGGTTTATGCTGGTCGTCACGGAATAAAGCCTACAAAGCTTTTATATTTTGTTGATAATATAAACGAATATATGTATATAGCAGATCTTATTGTAACAAAGCCGGGTGGTTTAACAGTAAGCGAGGCTATTGCTTCTACATTGCCTATGGCTATTTTTAAGGCTTATCCAGGTCAAGAAGAGGATAATGCAGTTTATCTTGAACGTAATAATATGGCTGTACGCTTACCCAAGAAAAACAGTGGCAGGGTTGTACACGATTTATTGCTTAATCCTAAAAAACTAAATGAGATGAAAAAGGCTTGTCAAAGTAATTATCGTGAAAACTCAGCAGGTAGAATTATAGAATTGGCAGAAACACTTGTAAAGGAATATGCAAGTAAGGATAAATGGGCAAGTGGTAATACAGAAGAAATGTATAACCAGCTAAAAGAGAATATAGATACAGAAAATTTGGAGAATAACTATGAAGAATAATTTTTGGTACAAGAGAACTGCTGTTGCAATGGTTACAGGTGCTTTGGTTTTAGGCTTGTGTGGCTGTGGTGAAAAGACCTTGCCAGACAGAGTGGATAAAGCAAATGACCTTTTAGCCAGTGTGCAAAAAAGCGAGTCAGCACCTATATATGATTTTAACAGCGAAACAGAAAAGCCTGAGGGCTATGATAACTATATAAATAAAAACGGAGCCTTGGCTTTAGATTTGCTAAGGGCAGAGGATTACGCTACGAAAAATACAGCTGTAGCACCAGTGGGGGTTACACTTAGTATTTCTGCTTTAGAAAATGGTGCTTCTGGTGATACCTTAAAGCAGATGAAAAAGGTGCTTGGTAAATCAACCTACAGCACAGAGCTTATCAACGAGTGTGCAGCTTATCTTACTCAAAGAATGAGCTTTTTGAATACCGAAGAGCTGGGAATTTACAATGTAAATTCTATGTGGGTAGCAAATACAAATGCACCCAAAAGGGGATTTTTACAGAAGTACGATAACTATTATAATATTTTTGCATATAAAACAGATTTTACAGATGAAAAAACACCTACATTGATAGGCAACCTGATAAAGGATAATTCAATGGAGCTTATCCCTACAGATGGTGTGGCTGTAAAAAATGACTACAAGCTGTATCTTGATTCATCTGCTGTTGTAAGTGATAGCTGGCTTTATGGCTATGAAGAAGCAGATGTGTCAACAGGTAAATTTACAACCTCAGACGGTAAGGCAGTAGATGCAAGCTATATTACAAGCGTAGAAAGAAGCTTTACAGTTCAGCACGCAAAGGGCTTTGTTAAGGATGTAAAAAATACACCTTGTAAGCTACTTTGTGTTATGCCAGATGAAGAAATTACATTGGAAAAATATGTGGCTGACCTTACAACAGAGAATTTCCTTGACTTGGCTAGAAGTGCTTCTCCAACAAGCTTTTCAACTGTAAGTATGCCTGAATTTTCAGTAAGTAACAGCACAAGTGTTAAAGAAGCATTGGTATCAATGAATGTGAAAAACATATTTACAAGTGATGCTGATTTTTCAAAGGCTTTTGCAGAGGATATATTTGTAGACGATTACACACAGAATGTAACTATAACCGTTAATAAAAACGGACTATCAACAGATATTGTTCAGGAAAAGGTAACAAAGAGTAAGCAGAAAGCAAAGGCTACTCTAAAGCTGGATAGACCATTTTTATATGCTGTAATAGATAATGAAAGCAATGCACCTATAATTATCGGTACAGTAAATAACCCTAATAGCTAATATTATACAGCTACTGCTATTTGTGCAGTAGCTGTAGTAGCATTATAATGTGAGTGTATGGAGGTTTAGTTGATGATAAAAAAGCTTAACCTTAGTATGGTTTTTAATATATTTGTTATAGTAGTTTCGGTTGTGCTTGTTACATATTTCTGCATTTCTGATGATGGACTTGTTGACCTGATGAAATCTAATATAGATCTAAATGTTTTTTGGTTGGCAATGGCTGTGCTGTGCCAGCTTGGAAATATGATTATAGATTCACTTTTGTTACACCTCTATATTAAGCGTGAGTACAAAAATTTTACATTTTTAGACGGTATAAAAAGCTCGTTTATAGGTAGCTTTTTCAGTGCTATCACACCGTCGGCATCAGGTGGACAGCCTATGCAGATTGTGTTTTTATCTACAAAGAGGATAGACGCAGGCTATTCAGGCTCGTGCTTAATACAAAAATTTTTAGTGTATCAAATAACGTCTACAGCCTTTACAATTTTTGCATTAGCTTTAGAATTTGATTTTTTTATAGAGAATGTAACCACACCACTACTATGGCTGTTTTTGATAGCAGGCTTTTTTTCGCAGGTGATTGTAACAGGCTTGATAATGATTGCTTCATTTAATAGCAAAATTTCAGGCTGGCTTTTAAAGCTTATAGAAAAATTACTTAGTAAAATCAGATTTGTAAAATCACCAGAAAAGCATATAAAAAAGCTTGGCGACCAAATAGAGCTTTTTCATCAGGGGAATAAAGCTCTTGTTAAATCGCCAAGGCTTATGGTTACTTCTTTTGTTTTAATTTTTGTTCAAATATTATTTATTATGCTTGTACCATATTGTGTGTACAGAGGCTTTTCGCTTAATTCAGCTACTGTGGTAGAATTTGTATGCTCGCAGTCGTTTGTTACATTAGCCTCTTCTATGATGCCTTTACCTGGAGCCACCGGTGCAGCTGAGCTTGCTTTTTCAGTTTTTTATGGTATGTTCTTTGGTGCTACAATGCTTAAATCTGCACTTTTAATGTGGAGAGTAATAACCTACTACGCAGTTATTGTTATATGTGCCCCCTTTTCTATGCTTACAAAGAAAAAGAGTACGGCTGATGAAGTTGAAAATTTAAAATAGCTTAATAGCATTGCTGTATATGGATTAATATGGTAAACTAGTTAAAAATAAAGTGGGGGTGTTGTTTGTGAAGGATAGTGTACCAGCTATAAGTGTTATTATTCCTATATATAATGTTGGCGAATATCTGTCAAGGTGTTTATCGTCTGTAAGCTATCAAAGCTTTAAGGATTTTGAGGTTATTATGGTTGATGACAGCTCAACAGACAATAGCCCACAAATAGCAACGGAGTTTGAAACAAAATTCTCTAATTTCAGGCTTGTACATAATCCCTCAAAGGGAGTATCATCTGCAAGAAACCTTGGTGTTAGCTTGGCTAGGGGTGAGTATATCGCCTTTGTAGATAGCGATGATTATATTGATGTAAATTATCTTAAAAGCTTATATACTGTAGCTAAGGAAAATAACGCTGATGTAGTGCATTGTAATTATGGACTTTATTATATAGAGTCGGGCTTGGTTCGCCCTGTTATTATAAGAAAGCCAAGAACAAAAATAATGTCTAATTTAGAAATGGCAGAGCATACTATTGCTGATTTTTGTATGAGGTCGTATTTGTGGAACAAGCTGTGGAAAAAAAGCCTGTTTATAGATAATAATATAACCTTCCCTGAAATGAAATTTGAAGATATAGCTACAACATCACGCCTTTTATATTTTGCCAATAAGGGTGTGGTAATAAATAAGGTTTTGTATTACTATACAATAAGAAGAGGAAGTATAGTTCAAACACCTTCAATAAAAAATAGTAGTGATTATTTATTGTCTTTTGGACATTTAAAAAGATTTTTTATAGACCAAAATTGCTATAAGCAGTTAAGAGCCTCGTTTTTTCAGCTTGGATTAGCTATGTATTTTGGCAACGCATATTTTATTCTTAAATTTCATTTAAAAAAGAAAAGCTTTAAGTATTTTTTCAAAAATATAGATATGTCAAGAAAAAATCTTTGCTATTTTTGCAGTGATGAGTTTAAAAAGCAGGTTGGTAAGCCTCCTAAAGAGCTGAAATATAATTTTACTATACCTGATGAAAAGGAGTAAAATCACCCTTGAGCCGAGGCGATTTCTTCAAGTGCGTTTAAATTTGTTAAGATAATATATCTGTAAGCAGTTTTTATATATCCCTTTTCTGCAAAGCTGTTTAAAATCTTGCTTACGGTAACTCGTGAGGCTCCAATAAGATTTCCGATTTCTTCGTGTGTAAGGTTTACTATTACATCGCCGTTTAATGTGGTTTTAGACTGCAACAGCTGATTAGCTATTCTGCAATCTGCCTTTGAAAACACCATACCAGACATTTGCGTTGATAACATTCTTATAGATTGTGCCTGTACCCTTAAAAGGTGCATAGCAAGCTGTGGGCTTTTTGCAAAGGCATCTTCAAGCTGTTGGTGCGTAATGGAAATTATTGTTGAGTCAGCGATAACCTGTGCTGATGAAATTCTTGGCATGTGGTCAAAAAATGAGGCTTCGCCTAAAATACTACCGTTGCCTACTATAGAAATAGTTTTTTGCATACCATCTATTGAATTAAAAAATATTTTTACACTGCCCTTTTTCAGGTAATAAAAACAGTCTGCCTGTTCACCCTGAAAATAGAGTGGTGTATTTTTTTTGTAGCTTTTTTCTGTTCCAAGGTTATTAAAAAGCTCGTCAGATTCCTTTGGTAGCTGTAAAGAGTCACTGCTATGTATAATTTTATTCATAATATACCTCGCAAATATAATATACAACAAATTGTAGCACACTTTACATTCTTTTATCAATAAATATGGCATAATAAATGCAAAATATTTTTTGATATTAGGTCGTATCTGAAAACTTAAAGCAACTGTTTATTCCTGTTTTTAGATACTCCCTAGACAATTTTTTATTCTAATATCAATATTGTTTATAATTGGAGGAATTTATTATGGGTATGACTATGTCCCAGAAAATTCTGGCTGCTCATGCAGGCTTGCCTGAAGTTAAGGCTGGTCAGCTTATCGAAGCAAAGCTAGATATGGTATTGGGTAACGATGTTACTTCACCAGTAGCTATCAATGTTTTTGAGGATTGTAATGCTACAAATGTGTTTGATAACACAAAAATTGCAATGATTATGGATCACTTTACACCTAATAAGGATATCAAATCTGCACAGCACTGCTTGCAGGTAAGAAATTTTGCGAATAAGTACGACATTAAAAACTTTATGGATGTTGGCGAAATGGGTATTGAGCATGCACTTCTACCAGAAAAGGGTCTTGTAGGTCCTGGTAGCCTTTGCATTGGTGCTGACTCTCACACATGTACATATGGTGCACTTGGTGCATTCTCAACAGGTGTAGGCTCTACAGATATGGCTGCTGGTATGATAAGTGGTAAGGCTTGGTTTAAGGTACCTTCTGCTATTAAGTTTAATCTTGTAGGTAAGCCACAGAAGTATGTAAGTGGTAAAGATGTTATTCTTCATATTATTGGTATGATTGGCGTAGACGGTGCTTTGTATAGATCTATGGAATTTATGGGCGAGGGCTTGCAGTACCTTAACATTGATGACAGACTATGTATTGCAAATATGGCAATAGAAGCAGGTGCAAAGAATGGTATCTTCCCTGTTGATGATATTACAAGAGAATACACAAACGGAAGATTTCAGGGTGAGGCTGTTGAGTATTTTGCAGATGATGACGCTGAATATGATGAGGAGTACACTATCGACCTATCACAGCTAAAGCCAACAGTTGCATTCCCACATCTACCAGAGAATACAAAGACTATCGACGAGATAGAGAAATTTGACATTCATCAGGTTGTTATCGGCTCTTGTACAAATGGTAGAATTTCAGACCTAAGAGCAGCTGCAGAGGTAATGAAGGGCAAGAAGCTTGCAAAGGGTGTACGTTGTATTATTATTCCAGGTACACAGCAGATTTGGCTAGACGCTATGCACGAGGGCTTATTCGATATTTTTGTAAATGCAGGTGCAATAGTTTCAACACCTACCTGTGGACCTTGTCTTGGTGGTCATATGGGCGTACTTGCACAGGGCGAAAGAGCTGTTTCTACAACAAACAGAAACTTTGTAGGCAGAATGGGACATATAGATTCAGAAATTTATCTTGCTAGTCCAGCAGTTGCTGCTGCAAGTGCAATAGCAGGCTATATTGCAGACCCTAAAGAGGTTTGTGGAGAATAAGAAAGAGAGGATTGATTATAAATGAACGCAAAAGGTAGAGTACACAAGTATGGCGATAATGTAGATACTGATGTTATCATTCCTGCAAGATATTTAAATACAGCCTCTCATAAAGAGCTTGCTGCTCATTGTATGGAGGATATTGATGCTGATTTCACAAAGAATGTACAGCAGGGCGATATTATGGTTGCAGAGAAAAACTTTGGCTGTGGCTCATCAAGAGAGCATGCACCAATAGCAATAAAGGCATCTGGAATTTCCTGTGTTATAGCTTCAACATTTGCAAGAATTTTTTACAGAAACGCAATAAACATCGGTTTACCAATTCTTGAGTGCGACGAGGCTGCACACGACATCAAGGCTGGCGATGTAGTAGATGTAAACTTTGACACAGGTGTTATCACTAACGAAACAACAGGAAAAACATATCAGGCAGAGCCATTCCCAGAGTTTATACAGAATATAATCAAAAAGGGTGGACTTATTCAGTCTATTACAGAATAATAAATCTGCTGAAAGTTTTTGTGTTAATAATACAAAGGTGAACTTAAAGTTTTGTTAAAAACGAAGTTTGACATTGATAAATTTATATGCTAAAATCTAGTTGTGTATAGGCGAGATACACGATGGGGAAAAGCAGAGGATAGAAAAGAACCACAGGGATCGGAAATGCTGTGGTTCTTTTCGTTTTTTTATAGATTTTTGCTTATTAACATAAATGCTATGGGGTGAATAAAGTGGGATTTAATTATCTCAAGAGTTATTATATAATAAGCATTGAAATAAAAATGTAAAACTGATATTATTTATATATTGATGATTATGTAGTGGGGATTATTTTATGAGAGTAAAGCAGATTGTTACATTAATTCTGGCACTTGCGTGTGTGCCTGCAATGGTGGGCTGTGATTTTACAGCGTTTGCAAATAATATAGCACCAACACAGGTTGCAACAGAGCAACCAACAGAAGCTCCTACCAAGGCTGAGCTTTGCAAGGTTCAAATTATGTCTCTTGATAAACAAAATCTAACTGATGATATAACCTATAACGTATATATGGTTGACAGAAATAGTGTGGGTACAGCTGTTAAAGAAAATCTAAAAACAGTTAATGGTCTTGCCCATATTGATTTGGAGAAGGGCGATTACAGGATTGAGGCTAATATAGGTGACTATTGGCAGAATTTTTCAGTAGAGAAAAACGAAACTACTAAGATTGTTGAAGTAGAGAATAATATTATGTATAAGGCTTTAAGTAGGGCTAGAAGTGTTTGTATTATAGGTGACAGCATTACAATAGGCTCATCGTCTGGTGGATATGGCTGGTATGACGGTCTTATTGATAGATTTGATAACATAGAAACTGTAGACGTAGCAGCTACAGGTGGTCAAACCTCGGCATCTATATTCGATAACGAAAAGGATATGGAGATTATAAAAAACTCATCAGCCGAAACCTATATAATAGCATTGGGAATTAATGATGTTATATACCGTGAAAAAGATGGTAATGATACTACCTATACAACTGCTGAATATATAAAAAATCTTGAAAATCTGGTTAAGTACATAAACGATAAGGACGAAAGTAAGAATAATAGGTTTATATTTATAGCTCCTTTTGAATATATAAATAAACATTCCTATCAGCTTACAAAATATATACGCAGAGAAAATACTCATCAGGAATATACAATAGCACTTTATAATTGGTGCAATCTAAATAATTATGCGTTTGCTGCTCCTATGAACTGTATAAAAACTACTCTTTCTACAGTAGAAAATCCTGATGAATACACAGTAGATGATGTTCATCCAAAGTATCCTTTAGGCACACAGCTGTATTCAAGGGCTACATACCAAAGCTCTGTGGTAAGTCCGAATGGTACCTTGAATATATTCCAGCTTTTCTATCAAGAAACTGAGCGTAGCTCAACAGCTAAAAACTATAGTACTTATCCAATGGATTATAAAAAGGTGGAGGTAGATGATGAGATACTTAAGGAAAGCTACTTCACGATAAAAAATTATAATACAGGCGAATATGTAGCACTTAAAGAAACAGCTATGGGAGACTATAATTTTAAAGAGCTAAGCAAAGTGGCACATTATTATCACCCAATAGATAAAGGCTGGATTACAATTAATAATCTGCCAAAGGGTGGTTATATTATCAGCTTAGAGTATAACAAGCTGGGGTATACGTCGTATCTGGATACTGAAATAGTCTTTGTAAATGGTGGAGATAATATAATGACAAATTCATATATCTATATGAAGAATAGCAAATAAACTACAAAATATACAAATGAATTAAACCTTCCTGTGTCGGTAATACTACTAACAGCAATTACCACACAGGGAGGTTGTTTTTTATGCAGTACAGCAAGGTGGAGATTTGTGGGGTAAACACCGCTAAGCTAAAGGTACTAAAGGAGTCGGAAAAAACCGAATTGTTAAAAATTATGAAAGAGGGTACACCAAGTCAGCGTGCAAGAGCAAGAGAAGAAATGATAAGTGGAAATCTAAGGCTGGTGCTTAGTGTAGTAAAACGCTTTACAAACCGTGGAGAATGTCCGGACGATTTATTTCAGGTAGGATGTATAGGGCTTATAAAGGCTATTGATAATTTTGATGTAACTGTGGGAGTTAAATTTTCTACCTATGGTGTACCTATGATAATCGGTGAGCTAAGAAGATTTTTAAGAGATAACAACAGTGTAAGAGTAAGCAGAAGTATGCGAGACACTGCATATAAGGCTATGCAGATAAAGGAGCAGATGACAGCCGAGAACAACCGTGAGCCAACTATAGAGGAAATAGCAAAGGCATTAGAGCTACCAAAGGAAAATGTTGTACTTGCGTTAGAGGCTATTGTTGAGCCTGTGTCGTTATATGAGCCTGTGTTTTCTGACGGCAATGACACTATATATGTTATGGATCAGGTGGGTGACAACAATGATGAACGCAACTGGCTAGAGGAGCTAGCCTTTAAGGACGCTATGGCGAGCCTGTCTGAGCGTGAAAAAAATGTGTTGTCGCTCAGATTTTTTAAGGGTAAAACTCAAATGGAGGTAGCCGAGGAAATAGGAATAAGTCAGGCACAGGTTTCTCGTATAGAAAAGGGTGCATTAAACAGGATAAAAAGTGAGATGTAATAATGCCTTTAATCAAAATGAAAAATATAACAAAAGAATATATTATAGGGGACAATAAGCTAAAAGCACTTGATAATGTTAATGTTGATATTGATAAGGGTGAATTTGTAGCAATAGTAGGGCAGTCGGGTTCGGGCAAGTCTACACTTATGAATATTTTGGGCTGTCTTGATATTCCCGAGAAGGGTGAATACTATCTTAACGGGAACAATATTTTTAAAGCAAAGGAAAGAAAGCTGAGTGATATACGAAACAAAGAGATTGGATTTATATTTCAAAGCTTTAATCTGGTTGGCTCTCTTTCAGCTGTGGAAAATGTTGAGCTACCCTTAATGTACCGTGGATTAAGTAAGGAGAAAAGAAAAAGACTTGCAAAAGAGGCATTAAAAATGGTTGACCTGTGTGGCAGAGAGAATCATCTGCCAACTCAGCTTTCGGGTGGACAACAGCAAAGAGTAGCAATTGCAAGAGCAATAGCAGCTTCTCCACCACTTATTTTAGCCGATGAACCAACAGGTAACCTTGATGTAAGCTCTGGTAAAGAGATAATGAATATTCTCTTTAAACTGCATAAGCAAGGTAAAACTATAGTTATGATAACCCACGATAATAAAATAGCCTCTTCAATACCACGAGTTATAGAAATAGAGGACGGTAGGATAAAATAAGAGGTATAAATCCATAATTTTCAGCGTATTATTAAAATTGTCGGAATGAATTAAAGTATAAAAATAGTTATAAAATCATTGTATTAATTAAATAAAACAGCATACAAAAAATATAATAATTATTCTAAAAAAATTCTTTTTTATTCAAATTTCTAATTTTTTTTCGTGTAAAAGCAAAGAACAAAAGTTTATTTAGAGCTATTGCATAAATAAAGTTGCACTTTTTTGTTGACAATCACAAAATATATGCTATAATATAATCAACAAGGAAAAACAAACCAAAATAATCCTTGTTAAATTAAAGCTCCGAAATGAGATTACAAGGTCCAGAGTAGGCACGAAAATTTTAAGGAGGAATTTTTTATGACACCAATTATTGAACTACACGACATCGATGTTACCGAATTCCTTGCTGTGCTTGATACATGCCAGGGCAACGTATTTCTAGTAACAAGAGAGGGCGATCACTTAAACCTAAAAAGTAAGCTTTGCCAGCTTGTTGGTCTAACACAGCTTATCGAGGGTGGTAAGATTGCAGAGGCTTATATTGTATGTGAGAATGCAGACGATGAGGCTAAGCTGTTCAGATTTAACCTGTTTAATGACACAGGCGACGCTGAAGTTAAGAAGTAATTTATTAACTATATCTAAATAAACAGCACGAAAATCCCTTGCTATAGCAGTGAGGGATTTTTTATATTATTTCCATTGTTATCTTGAATAAAATTTGATATATTTATAGTGGTTTTATGTTTGTTGTTTTTAAAAAGGAGGAAGATTATGTTACAGCTAAACAGCGAAATGAAAAGTATTCTTGAAGAAATCAAGTTAAACCCTCAGGTTGTTGCAATAGCTATTGCAGGCTCAAGAGCCATTGGTAATGGTGATAGTAAATCTGACTATGATGTTTATATTTACTGCAATAATGAAGATGATTTGCCAGAGGATATAAGAAATGATATTTATAGTAAATATTGTAGTGAGATAGAGGTAGGTAATAAGTATTTTGAGTACGAAGATAATGTTGTGCTTAACTGTGGTGTGCCAGCCGATATTATTTTTAGAAGCCTTGATATGATTAAAAATATACAAAAATATGTTGTAGATGATTGTGGTGCAATGCTAGGTTATACTACAGCCTTTTGGCATACACTTAAGATTAGTTGTATTTATTATGACAAAACAGGCGAGTTTACAGAAATACAGAAAAAATATGATATCCCATATCCTGAACAGCTAAGAAAAAATATAATAACCAAAAATATGAAAATGCTAAATGGTGTTTTACCGTCTTATGATAAGCAAATTAAAAAGGCTGTACAGCGTAATGATATTGTAAGCATATGCCATAGAACAACTGCTTATATAGAAAGCTATTTTGATGTTATTTTTGCACTTAACAGAATGACACATCCAGGTGAAAAAAGGCTTGTAGATATATGCAAAAACAAATGTAGCCTTTTGCCAAAGAATTTTGAAAGTAATATAACAAGGCTTTATCAGAATATGTATACAGGCTATGACTTTACAGTGCTTGAAGAAATGTATACAAATTTAAAGGAGCTTGTTGATGCTACCCTTTAATGCCTCTACATTATGAATGAAAAGTTCATATAAAATGGTGGTAATTTATCTTGAAAAATGTTAAAATAGATTGTATTGCAAAGGGGTGACAGCTATGAACGATAATTTTAAATCAGGTTCGGTACAAGCACTTGAAAATGCTATGAAAAACGGCAGATTACCACACGGTGTAGTGCTTGAGAGTACCCAGCCACAGCTGTTACAGCAATATATAAAGAAATTAAGTAAATGGGCTGTTTGTAAAGAAAGCAATAAGCCGTGCGACGCTTGCAGTCAGTGTAAAAAGGTAGAAACTGAGAACCACCCCGACATTTACACAGCACAGCTTGCAGGAAAAACAGAGGTAGTAAATGTAGACGAGATAAGAAAAATCTGCAATGATGCTTATATAAAGCCTAATGAGGCAGAAACAAAGGTGTATATAATACCTAATGCCGACAAAATGCAGATACAGGCACAAAATGCCTTTTTAAAGGTGCTTGAGGAGCCACCACAGAATATATTATTTATACTGTGCTGTACCTCTGCACAGCAGTTATTGCTTACAATCCGTTCAAGAGTAACTGTGTATAAGCTCGGATTTGATGCTATTGATGACGAAAACGCACAAAGGGCTACTAAAAAGGCACAGCAGATAGCAAAGGTTTTAACTGTAACAAAGGGGTATGAGCTTTTATGTGCTACCTTATTTACAGACCGTGTATTTGCAAAAAATGTGCTTGAAAGGCTTTTGCTGATTGTAAATAGTGCAGTAAAAGCAAAGGTGGCTAATATAAATTGCAATGATGTTGAACAGCTTTTGGCTGACAGCCTTAGTACGCAAAATTTAATTGATATTTTAGATATAATTACCACAGCAGAAGCAAGCTTGAACAGTAATATAAATATGAATTTGTTTTCGTCGTGGTTCTGTGCTGAATTAAGGAGGCAAAAATGACAGAGGTAATAGGCGTAAGATTTAAAAACGTAGGTAAGATATATTATTTTGACCCCGATTCAACATTACTTGAGGTAGGGGATTATGTAATAGTTGAAACTGCACGAGGTGTAGAGTGTGGTCAGGTTGCAATGGCTAATCGTCAGATTAAAGATGATGAGATTGTTCATCCACTAAAAAAGATGATAAGAAAAGCAACAGAAGAGGATTGGAAAATCTGAGACAGAATAAAGAAAAAGAGAAAAAGGCTTTTGAAATATGTCAGGAAAAGATAACACAGCACAATCTTGATATGAAGCTGGTTGACGTGGAATATACACTTGACAATAATAAAATTCTCTTTTACTTTACAGCTGACGGAAGAGTTGATTTCAGAGCCTTGGTAAAGGATTTAGCCTCTGTATTCCGTACAAGAATTGAGCTAAGACAGATAGGCGTAAGAGATGAAGCCAAAATGCTTGGTGGCTTAGGTGTGTGTGGCAGACCTTTTTGCTGTTCATCATTTATGGGAGAATTTCAGCCTGTATCAATAAAAATGGCAAAGGAGCAAGGCTTGTCGCTTAGCCCTGTAAAAATATCGGGTACCTGTGGCAGACTTATGTGTTGCTTAAAATATGAGCAAGAGGCATATTTGGATTTACTAAAAAAGACACCAAAGGTTGGTGCTATTGTAAGCACACCTGACGGCAAGGGTACAGTAGTAGAGCAGAATTTGCTTACAGGTATGCTTAAGGTAAGCCTTGATAAATCACAAACAGCTGTACCAGCTACCTATATGGTAAAGCAGGTTAAGATTATAAAGGACGGTCAAATTCGCCTTGATAAGAGCGAAATTGAACAATTAAAGGGATTAGAGGAATAATCCGTAGCATATCAGCATATGTATATTTTTGTTAGAGCAGGTAAAATTATAATTTTAAAAAGTTTGTTAAAAGTGTTGCTTTTTTTGAAAGTAATGTTAAAATATGATTGTAAGAATGTTCAAGGAGGTGTTTTATAATGGCTTATAAGATTAACGATGATTGCATTTCATGCGGTGCTTGTGCAGCTGAGTGTCCAGTAGAGGCTATTTCAGAGGGCGATAGCAAGTATGTTATCGATGCGGACGCATGCCTTGATTGTGGTGCCTGTGCAGGTGTTTGTCCTGTAGGTGCTCCTGTAGAGGAATAATTTTTAAGGCTTACATATAGTCTAAAAAATATTATCAAAAGATAACGCAGTAGCAATACTGTGTTATTTTTTTTGCAAATGTTTAATCATTATTTGAAATAATGTGATTTTATTAAAAAATTTACGAGGTGTAATATGGATAATAAAACTCAAGAAAAATTATTGTACTTATTGAAATTTATAGATGATTATATTGAAAGCTCTGTGTATGAGGTGTTAAAAGATTCAAAGGAAGATCCACATTATTCTGCAGTTACTACAACTAACATTATAAAATGCTATATAGATGTGATGAAGCATTTTGATGTAGAGCTACCTTATTCTAATGTAAAGGAATATTTTGAGGATAATCTTTTTACAGATGAAGAATATAAAGCATTTGAGGATAGCCGAATTAAAGAAGCAGAGTACTATATAGGTAAGATTTATTAATGCTTTATAGCAAGCAGAGAATACACTGTTATTAAAAATCATAATAGTATCAAAACTGTAAATAACTAATAGCTTTACATATACAAGAAAATGTTATACAATATAATTACAAAAGTAATAATATTTTCGATACAAAATAACAAGTGTTGTTCAAAATACTCAAAAGAGGTGAAGCGTATGAAAAAGGTTCATCTTGGTTTTTGTTTTGGTTTATGGGCATTATGGGTTAGAGGTATGTGGCTAATAGGTATTTTATTTTTAGTTACTTTATTTGATGGCTTTTTTAATACTTTTTATAGTGTTACCTTTTTTTGGAATATAGTAGAGCCTTTTGCTAGCTTTATGCTGTTATTTCCTCTGTTGCCAATAGAACCGATATTATTTATTATTACCCTAATAGCAGAAATACCTAAATGGAAGAAAAAGTCTTTCTTAACCGTAGTTTTACCATTTTTTATTACCGGTATATTATATATGATATATATGTGTGTATTTGTAGTAGGAACCGGTGGAGTTTAAAAATGTGCTGTTAATGCTTAAAATTAAAAGAGGTGAAGCGTATGAAAAAGGTTCATCTTGGTTTTTGTTATGTTTTATGGGCGTTATGGATTAGATGTATATGGTTGATAGGTATATTGTTTATAGGTATATGGCTGATGGGTAGATTATTAATAGCTGTTCCGGATTTAATTAATATTCTTGCTGGTTTTAATTATGCCTATGTTTATAATGTCCTTTTAGCTGGTGTGGTGTTTTTTAGTATTGCTGTATATTTCTTATCTCTGTTGCCTATAGAACCGATACTATTTATTATTGCCTTAATAAAAGAAATACCCAAGTGGAAGAAAAAATCTTTTTTAACCGTAGTTATCCCGTTTTTTATTACTGTAATATTGTATGTGGTTTTTACAGGTGCAATTTATGTAGTTATGGTCAACTTTTAAAAATGTGTTTAACATTAGTGGAGATTGTTTTTAAAAATGAAAAATTATTATATCCAAATTAAAAAATAACGCACTGTAACTTATAGCTTTGTTACAGTGCGTTAAAATTTTTATATTTTATTTTACAATCTTTAGTGAGATATCAAATGCCTTAACAGAATGGGTAAGTGCACCAATTGAGATTATGTCTACTCCACTTTCTGCAACTGCACGGATAGTATCACTTGTAATACCACCAGATGCCTCAAGTAGTGCTTTACCATTTGTTATTTTTACAGCCTCAGCCATAAGCTCAGGGCTCATATTGTCAAGCATAATAACATCAACATTGGCTTCAATAGCCTCTTTAAGCTCGTCAAGGTTTCTTACCTCAACCTCAATTTTTGTCATATGGCCAAGCTTTGATTTTAGCTTAGCTACAGCATTTGTAATGCCACCACCTGCGTCAATGTGGTTGTCTTTAAGCATAGCTGCGTCAGAAAGATTATAACGATGATTTCTGCCACCACCAACTGTTACAGCGTATTTTTGAATTGGTCGCATACCTGGTAGAGTTTTTCTTGTGTCGGCGATAGATGCGTTTGTACCCTTTACAAGCTCTACACAACGAGCTGTTTCTGTTGCAATACCACTAAGGTGCTGTAATAGGTTAAGTGCTGTACGCTCAGCCTTTAGAAGTGTGCGTGTTTTACAGCTTACTGTTGCTATAATGTCACCCTCGTTTACCTTTTCACCGTCCTGTATAAATACCTCATATTTAAAATCAGGCTGTAAAATCTCGAAAACTCTTAGTGCTATATCAATACCACATAGTACACCACTAGCCTTTGCTAAAAACTTAGCCTCGCCCTCCTGATCGGCAGGGATAAGATAATCGGTAGTGGTGTCAAGATAGTTTATATCCTCTAGTAAAGCTGATTTAATAAGATTGTCTATATATATTTGATTAACCATATCAGTAATCCTCCTGATGTTTACGAGTTACCTCTAGCATAATTTCCTGTGCAACTGTTGCAAGACTTTTTGCTTCTATGTAGTCGCTTGTAAGCTCGTAGTCTGTATTTTCTAAATCTGTTAGAATTTCGTCAAAACGCTTGAAGCTCTCTTCAAACTTCTCTGGCTTTTTAATAACAAAGTAAGCGTCCTGCAAAGCGTTTCTTATTTCTGTTCTTATTCCCTTAGGTAGTGGAACACTACCCTTAGTATATTTTGGTAAATCGCCTGTAACAGTACCCTTGTTACCTGCCTCTATATCCTTAATAATATCTAGTGCTGCTCTTCTGGCAAATACAAGTGCCTCAAGCAGGCTGTTGCTTGCAAGTCTGTTTGCACCGTGTACACCTGTGTGAGAGCATTCACCCACAGCGTATAGCCTGTCTACTGTGGTTTTGCCGTTCAGGTCAACATCTATTCCACCCATAAGGTAATGCTGGCAAGGATAAACAGGAATTCTTTCTTTTGTTATGTCAATTCCCTCTGCAAGGCAGTTTTCATATATCATAGGGAATCTTTCCTTTATAAATTCAGCACCCTTGTGGGTTATGTCAAGATAGAATTTTGAGCTGTTGGTGCGTATGGATTCTCTTATAATTGTTTCGCTTACAACATCTCTTGGAGCAAGCTCTCCACGCTCGTCGTAATTGTGTGCAAATCTCTCTCCGTAGCAGTTAAGCAGTACAGCACCCTCGCCCCTTACAGCCTCGCTTATAAGAAAACGCTCTCTGTTTTTTTCGGCTGCAAATGCAGTAGGATGAAACTGGATTCTGTCAAGATGCATAATTTCAGCACCTAGCTTTCTTGCAAATGCAATTCCGTCACCTGTTGCAATAGCACTGTTGGTAGTGTACTCGTATACTCTGCCTATACCACCTGTGGCTAAAATACAGTAGCTACAGCTTGTAGTTGAAATTTCACCGTTTTTAAGCATACCTATGTAAAAGCCATTTTCAGCCTTGTCTATAGAGAAAACCATAGTGTTTTCTACAAGCTCTATATTTTCTCGAGATTTTACAACCTCGATAAGTCTGTCAGTTACAGCCTTACCTGTAAAATCCTTGTGGTGTACAATTCTGTGTCTGCTGTGACCTGCCTCTAGGGTCATAAGCATATTTCCGTTATCGTCAGAGTCAAAATCAACACCCAGCCTACGCAAATTAAGAACATCATCAGGGCCTTCAGAAACAAGCACCTTTATTGACTCTGGATTGTTTTTATATTTGCCTGCAATAAGTGTATCTTCAGTGTGTAGCTCAAAGGTGTCGTTTTCTTTGTCAAGCACAGCGGCTATACCACCCTGAGCTAAAGAGCTGTTTGAAAGCTCTGCACTTTTCTTAGAAATAACAAGCACATTGTATTTGCTGTCAAATTGCAAAGCTGCATACAAGCCTGCAACACCCGAACCAAGAATAACTATATCATAACTATCTTTCATTTTATTTACAACCTTTCAAAGGCACAATATAATGTGTGTATGTTAAAATATTTGTTACCTTATATGATATCACAAACTATTGTCAAATTAAATATGTTTTGAAAATTTTTACAGTAAATAAGCAGAGTGAATTTAATTTATAATTAATTTACATTCGTGCAGTTGACTTTTTACAGCTAATTGATACAATTAAGTAAAACATTTTTATGTAAAAATATAGAATTTTATATAGTTGTCTATAAACTATTTATAAATAAAAATTAATGAGAAAAAATAATATTTATAATTAATAAACAGGAGATAATTTATGGAATTATTTGAGAATGAACAAAAGCCTACCAGAGCATTGCTGGTATGTGTAGATACAGGAGATTACGATGCACAGGCTTCGCTTGATGAGCTGTGGGAGCTTGCCGAAAGTGCCGGTGCAGAGCCTATAGCTACCTTAACACAAAAAAAGGATAAGCCAGAAACAGCCACATATGTGGGTAGTGGCAGACTTGCAGAGATTACAGAGTTTTCAGCAAATAACGACATTGACCTGCTTATATTTGACTGTGAGCTTTCACCTACACAGATAAGAAATATAGAAGAAGCAACAGATGTACGCACTATTGACAGAACAATGCTTATTCTTGATATTTTCGCACTAAGAGCAAGATCCAAAGAGGGTAAGCTACAGGTAGAGCTTGCACAGCTTAAATATATGTTGCCAAGACTTACAGGTAAGGGTGTGGCTATGTCAAGGCTTGGTGGTGGTATAGGTACCCGTGGACCAGGTGAAACAAAGCTGGAAACAGATAAGCGACATATCCGTAGAAGAATGGAAACCTTAAAGGAACAGCTTGCTGATGTAGAAATGCACAGAAATATGCTTAAAAACAGACGAAAGAAAGACGGTGTAATTACAGCTGCAATAGTTGGTTATACAAATGCAGGTAAATCAACACTTATGAATTACCTTACAGATGCAGGTGTGCTTGCAGAGGATAAGCTGTTTGCTACTCTTGACCCTACCTCACGAGCATTAAAATTACCAAACGGTGTTACTGTAATGCTTATAGATACAGTAGGACTTGTAAGAAGATTACCACACCACCTTGTAGAGGCGTTTAAATCAACTCTTGAAGAGGCAGCTACTGCTGATATTATTCTTAATGTTTGTGACGCATCATCAGAGGAAGCCTATTTGCATTTACAGGTTACCAGAGAGCTTTTACAGGATTTAGGCTGTGGCGATACACCTGTTATTCCTGTGCTGAATAAATGGGATAAGGTTGACCAGCAGAATGGTATTTTACCGTCGGTAAGTAATTCAGTAAGAATAAGTGCGAAAAATGGAACAGGTATTGACAGGCTATTAAAGGCTGTAGAGGATAATCTACCAGTAAAGATTAAAAGAGTTAAGCTGTTAATTCCATTTGACAAGGGTGGCTTAGTAGCTGATATACGCAATAAGGCTACACTAGTAAGTGAAGATTATGTAGCAGAGGGTATAAGTGTAGAGGCTTTGCTTGACCCCGAATTATACAACAAGCTAAGTGCATATATATGTGAGTAGGCTTGTTGTTAGGTTAAGAAATTGCATAATATAAATAACCGTGATATAATTTAATAATATTAAATTTACAGAAGGGAGCTTTGACAAATGGATGTAAGAGTTGGAGATGTGCTTGAAATGAAGAAGCCACACCCTTGCTCAAGCAAGAGCTTTGTTGTTTTGCGTGTTGGTATGGATTTTAAAATCAAATGTCAGGGCTGTGGCAGAGAGGTTATGGTGCCGAGAGTTAAAATTGAAAAGAACATAAAAAAGATAACAAGAGCAGAGTAGCAAGGTTTAAGAGTATAGCTATTTGATATTACACTGTTAAGGAGAATTTTTTATGTTTGAAAATAAATTGGATATTTTTGAAAAGAGATATAACGAGCTTAACAATAAGCTGTATGACCCTTTGGTAGCTGCCGACCCTGAGCAGTACCAAAAGATTATGAAGGAATTTAAGGATATTGAGCCTATTGTTGAGGAATATAAGGTGTATAAGCAGGCTAAAAGCACTGTTGAGGAGTCGCTGGAGCTTTTAAACGACAGCGACACCGACAAAGATATGAAAGAGCTTGCAGAAGAGGAGCTTGCACAGGCAAGGGCTACAATGGCTGAGAGTCAGCAGAATATTAAAATTCTGCTACTGCCAAAGGACCCTAATGACGATAGAAACGTAATTGTAGAAATTCGTGGGGGTGCTGGTGGAGAAGAAGCAGCATTATTCTGTGCAGTGCTTTACAGAATGTACTCTATGTATGCAGAAAAGCGTGGCTTTAAAACAGAGCTTTTAAATGCTAACGAAACCGACATTGGTGGCTTTAAAGAAGTAAGCTTTATGGTGAATGGACAGGGTGCATATTCAAGGCTTAAATTTGAAAGTGGTGTTCACAGAGTACAGCGTGTGCCAGAAACTGAAACACAGGGCAGAATACATACCTCTACAGTTACAGTTGCAGTTTTGCCAGAGGCAGAGGATGTAGAGCTAGAAATTAACCCAGCTGATTTGCAGATTGATACATTCAGAAGTAGTGGTGCAGGTGGACAGCACATCAATAAAACAGAATCTGCTATCAGAATTACTCACCTGCCTACAGGTACTGTTGTAGAATGTCAGGACGAGAGAAGTCAGTACAAAAACAAGGATAAGGCTATGAAGGTGCTTAAATCACGTTTGTTACAGGCAAAAAGAGATGAACAGGCTCAGGCTGTGGCACAGGAGCGTAAATCACAGGTTGGTACAGGCGACAGAAGTGAACGTATAAGAACATATAACTACCCTCAAAGCAGAGTAACCGACCACCGTATAGGACTAACATTATATAAGCTTGACGAGGTAGTAAATGGTAGCCTTGACGAGGTTATAGATCCACTTATTACAGCATATCGTGCCGAACAGCTACAGGAAGGACTTGAAAAGTAATGAATACACAGGTATTAAAGCCTGATGAAAAAGCTCTTGCATTAGCAGGTGAGCTACTAAAAAATGGCGAGCTTGTTGGTATGCCTACCGAAACAGTTTATGGCTTAGCAGCAAATGCTTTAAATGGAGAGGCTGTTGAAAATATTTTCAAGGCTAAGGGTAGACCAATGGATAATCCCCTTATTGTTCATATAGCTGATATTTCACAGGTAGATGATTTAGTAAGCTGTTTTCCAGAAAAGGCAAAGGCTCTAGCAAAGGCTTTTTGGCCGGGAGCATTGACAATTATTATGCCTTGCTCAGAAAATGTACCAAGTCAGGTTACAGCTGGTTTAAATACTGTTGCTGTGCGTTTTCCGTCACATAAAACAGCGTTAGAGATTATAAAAAGTGCAGGTGTGCCACTTGCGGCACCGTCTGCAAATTTATCGGGCAGTCCAAGCCCTACCACAGCACAGCACGTTTATAATGATTTAAATGGAAGAATACCACTTATTATAGATGGTGGAGAAAGCAATGTGGGCTTAGAGTCTACTGTTATTACAGTTGCAACAGAAGTTCCTACACTGCTTCGCCCAGGTGGAATTACAGTGGAACAGCTTGAAGAGGTTATAGGAAAAATTAACATAGATAAGGGTGTTACCCAAATGCTTGATGTAAATGCTGTGGTTGCAAGCCCTGGTATGAAATACAAGCATTATTCACCAAAGGCACATATTGTTATATTAAAAGGTAGTAAAGCTGAATATATTAATTATATAAACAATTGTAATGACAGTAGCACAGGTGCTTTATGCTATAACAGTGATATTCCACAGCTTAATGTACCATATGTGTCATTAGGTGATGAGGCTGACTATATAGGTCAGGCACATAATCTTTTTTCGGCACTGAGACAGCTTGATGAAATGGGCTTAAAAACAGTATACGCACATTGTCCTAGTACTGAGGGTGTGGGCTTAGCTGTATATAACAGGCTTATTCGTTCTGCCGGATTTGAGGTGATTGAGCTTGCGTAATTTTAAAATTATAGGCATTACAGGGCCTACGGGTTCTGGTAAATCTACAATTACAGCATATTTAAAAAGCAAGGGCTGTTATGTTATAGATGCCGACAGCTTAGGCAGGCAGGCTTTGCAAAAGGGTAGCGATTGCCTTGTGCAGGCTTGTATAGCCTTTGGTGATGATATATTGAATACCGACGGTACACTTAATCGCCCCTTGCTGGCAAAAAGAGCCTTTTCTACACCAGAAAATACTGCAAGGCTTAATAGTATAACCCACCCTTGGATATGTATGCAGGTGGTTGAAATTGTTGATAGTATAAGAAAGTCAGACAGTAATCCTGTAATTTTATTTGATGCAGCAGTTTTGCTTGAGAGTAAAATGGATATACTATGTGATTATGTTCTTGCAGTAGTTGCACCTTTAGAAATTCGCAAACAGCGTATTATGACAAGAGATAATCTTACAGAAGAAAATGCAGATATAAGAATAAATGCACAAAATAAAGATGAATTTTATATAAGCCGTTCAGATTTTGTGATTGATGGTAGCTTGTCTTTAGAGGAGATATATGTTAAAGCAGATGAAATGCTTGATAGTGTAATTGGGGGTGAGTAAAATTACCACAGCAAGAAGACGCAGAGGCAGAAAACGAAAGCCACAGCTTTATTTAGGTGGTATAGTTGCTCTTGCTATATTTATTATAACGGTTATTATTATTACATTAATAGTGGTTGTAGTTTATATTAATTCTACTAAAAATTTGGGGCGTGTGTTACATCCTGTTGAGTATGATGAATATGTTTATAAATATTCAGAAACATACGAGCTTGACCCTGATTTAGTGTTTGCAGTAATAAAGGCTGAAAGTAATTTTGACCCCAACGCTGAATCGCACGTAGGTGCTTTAGGACTTATGCAGATAATGCCCGACACCTTTGAATGGTTGCAAACCTATAAAAATGGTGAGGCTACAATGGATTATACCTATTTGTATGAGCCTGAGGTTAATATAGAATATGGCTGTATATTTTTACAGTTTTTGCTAGATAAATATACAAGTGAAGAAACAGCTGTTGCTGCATATAATGCAGGCTTTGGTGCTGTGGATAACTGGCTTGTTGACGAAAATTATTCTTATGACGGCGAAACACTTTATGATATACCATACTCCGAAACTAAGAGCTATGTAAAAAAGGTAATGCTGGCTAAGAATTATTATGAAAACAATGGAGAAAGTAATACTGAAAGGAATTGAATAAAATGGAAACAAAAGAGAAATCAAAGGCTTCACAGCTAAAGGAAAAGCTATTTGTAAAAAAACAGTTGGGAATAAAAAAGCTATCAGCAGATGAAATAGCAAAGGCAGATGAATTTTGCAAGGGCTATGTAGAATATCTTAACAATTCAAAAATAGAAAGAGAAGCAGTAGAGGCATCTGTAGCAATAGCAGAGGCTAACGGCTTTACAGAGTACGACAGTACAAAGCAGTATAAGGCTGGCGACAAGGTATATGTTGTAAACAGAAAGAAAAATATTCTGCTTGCAGTGTTTGGTAAAAAGACAATTGACAATGGTGTGCGTTTTGCTATTGCACATATTGACTCACCAAGATTAGACCTAAAGCCAAACCCTCTTTACGAGGCAAACGACCTTGCTTTATTTAAAACACATTACTATGGTGGTATAAAAAAATATCAGTGGACAGCAATTCCACTAGCTTTGCACGGTACAGTTGCATTTAAAGATGGCTCTTGTGTAAACGTTAAAATAGGCGAGGACGAAGCAGATCCTTGCTTCTGTGTAACAGACCTTTTACCTCATCTTGCACAGGAGCAAACCTCAAAGCCTATGAATAAGGTGTTTACAGGAGAAGATATGAATGTGCTAATAGGTAGCAGACCTTTCAGCAATGACGAGGAATCAGAGCTTGTTAAGCTTAATATTCTTAATATCCTGTTTGAAAAATATGGTATTCTTGAGGAGGATTTCCTTTCAGCTGAGCTTACACTTGTACCTGCGTTCAATGCAAAGGATATTGGCTTTGACAGAAGTATGATAGGTGCTTATGGTCACGATGATAAGGTATGCTCTTACCCTGCACTTATGGCTGCAATAAATGCAGAAAGCCCTGAATATACAGCTATTACTCTTTTAGTAGATAAAGAGGAAACAGGTAGCGACGGTAACACAGGTATGAAGTCAACATTTATGGAGAACTTTATCTGCGAGCTTGCAGACGCTCAGGGAGTAAAGGCATACACAGCACTTAATAACAGTAAGTGTCTTTCAGCTGATGTAAATGCAGCCTATGACCCAACCTATGCAAGTGCATACGAGGCTAACAACAGCTCATATATCAACAACGGTGTAGTTATCACTAAATATACAGGTAGTGGTGGTAAGTATGGCACATCAGACGCTTCAGCTGAATATATGGCTGAAATTCGCAGTATGCTTCAGCGTGAAAATGTTCTATGGCAAGCTGGCGAGCTTGGCAAGGTAGACGGTGGTGGTGGTGGCACCATTGCAAAGTATGTAGCTAACCTAAATGTTGATGTAGTAGATTTGGGGGTACCTGTACTTTCTATGCACGCACCTATGGAAATTGTATCTAAGATTGACGTATATATGGCTTACAGAGCATTCTGTGCATTTTTTGAATAATTAAAATATAACTTGAAGGATATACAGCTGAGAAATGTTGTATATCCTTTACTTGTTTGGAGAATAGGAATATGATACATAATATGAAGCTTTATCAAAGACCGTTTGATAAAATAGCAAACGGAAGTAAAAAAATAGAATTGCGTATTAATGACGAAAAAAGGCAGAAAATAAATGTGGGGGATATTATAGAATTTCATAATTATAACGACGAAAGCAATGTTATAAAAGTAATGGTAAAGGCATTGCATAAATATCCTGATTTTTATCAGCTATATAAGCAGTTTGACAAGGTTGCAATGGGGTATAACGAAAACGAAATTGCTAACCCAGACGATATGGAGGAATATTACTCAAAGGAAAATATAAAAAAGTATGGTGCTTTGGGTATAGAAATAGAGCTTGTATAAGAGGCTGTTTAAAATAGAAATTTCATATCTTGCAAATACTATAAAATAGTGATATAATAGCAAAAAGTAAATATTAAATATATGGGGAGCTTGCTAAAGCAGGCTGAGAGATGCGTGTACGCTGATACCCTTGAACCTGATTCGGGTAATGCCGACGGAGGGAAATATAAATTGGATTTTTCTGTGCCGTCACTTTGTGACGGCTTTTTCTTTTTTATAAACCACCGTTAATATTTTATATTTACTTGCTATATATTTTATTTAAGGACGGTGGTTTTTGATGAAAACACAAAAAACAAACACAAAACGAATGGTACTAACAGCGTTGCTTATTTCACTTGCAACAGTGCTTAGTATTATAAAGGTGATAAAAATGCCGTTGGGTGGCTCAGTAACATTGCTTTCTATGCTACCTATTGCAATGCTATCCATTGAGTATGGTGTAAAGTGGGGAATATCCTCGGCGTTTTTATATTCTCTTGTACAGCTTTGTTTAGATTTTGGAGAGGTGCTAAGCTGGGGCTTAACACCTATGGTGCTTATCGGTACAATTGTATTTGACTATGTGCTGGCATATACTGCACTGGGTATATCAGGTGCTTTTCGTAAAAAGGGTGTAAAGGGTATATGTATTGGTATTTTTATAGCCCTTTTAATTAGATTTATCAGTCATTTTATTTCGGGTGCAATTTTGTTTGCCAACTGGTGTCCAGAGGGCTGGAATATAGTGCTGTATTCACTTTGCTATAATGGTGCATATATGTTACCTGAAATGATTTTTACTATGATAGGTGCATCAGTTATGTTTAAGCTACCACAGATTAACAAGCTTATGCAGGGAGATAAAATTTAACACGTTTTGTTATTAACTACCTTGAATTATTCTTTTGAGTAACTGAAAGCGTAAATAAAATGCACATCATTACAAGTGCAATACTGCCTATATAGCTATTGCAGACTATTGGTGCAGTGCTTTGTGAGCTGTAGGTGGTTTGTGACGGAGTATAAAAATTAAATACTATAGCCGATATAACAGCTGATATTACGCCCTGTGCCAGACGGTACAGGGTGAATTTTATTTTTGGGATATTTATAGAAGATGTGAGCGAATACACCTGAAAATGAACGCATATTCCACTCCAACCCAAAGCAAAGGCAGTAAGCCACAAGGGAGCAGAAAAATCACAGCAGGTATTACAGCCCTTTGTAACCTCCCACAATGAATTTAAAAGAGCTTCGCTTATATTTTCAGGCACACCAAAAGCACCCAGCAAAATTATAAGGTAGTCTATTATGCGTAAATCCTCGCATAGTCCGAAAATACTTGAAAATACAATTACCATACCACAAAGTGAAAATATACTGTGTATACCACTTTCGGTAGATTCTACAATCGCATTGCTTAATGGCGTTTTTATTGTTTTATTTTCCTTAGGTGGGGTGTATTCAAGATGTCTGCACGCAAACATTCCTAGTATTATCTGTGAAATAATTTGGCTTGCCCATAATATAAGCCCTGTTGTAGTGCTGTGGTAAAGTGTGCTACCCACCACAAACACAACAAAGCCAGGGCCACCACCTACCAAAAACATACTTAGTGCTTTAGCTGTGTTATGGTCAATTTTATTTTCGTTATAAAGTGTAGCTACACCCTTTGCACCAACAGGAAAGCCACCACACATTCCCAGCAGAATTACACTGCCTGTTGCTCCACCTGTATGAAAAATTCTTTTGGTTATGGGTGAAAGATATTTGCCTATAACCTCGGCTATGCCACTTGTTACTATAAAAGAAGAAAGCACCATAAACGGAAAAAGCGACGGTATTAAAATATTGCCACAGTACAAAAGTCCTTGTAATGCACCTGTTGTCATAAGTATCACCACTTCAGCATAATTTTTTAACATACAATATTTATATGGGTGCTGTGGTGTTCAGTATGCGTTGTAATAGATTTTATGGGTGGTGAATTTGTGGGTAACGATAACGGGAAGAAATCAAAAAAGCAACCACCTTTTTATAAGGATATAATGAATATATCTCCGTATTTAGAGTTTAGCAGTAATAGAGAGGTTACACTTGACGGCTGTAAGGGTATACTGGAGTACCAGTCGGAAATTATCAGAATTAACACAAATAAAATGGTGGTTGCGTTTAAGGGCAGAGGCTTGAATATAAAGTGCCTTACAGCTACATCGGTTGTAATATCGGGCTATATAACCTCTGTTGAATTTTTAAGGTAGGTGTTTGATATGGTAAGCAGATTTTTAAGGTGGCTAAGAGGATATATTATTTTTTCAGCTGTCGGAAAATATCCCGAAAGACTTATCAACCTTGCTACAATGTCAAACATAACAATAATTAACCCTGTGGGAGAAAAAGGGAAGATTATAGCACAGGTATCTATTGAGGATTACAGAGCGTTATGTGCTGTACGAAAAAAAGCTATGGTAAGGTTGCGTATAGTAAAAAAGTCAGGCTTACCATTTGTTTTGCATAAAAACAGAAAGAGAAAGGGACTTCTTGTTGGGCTAGTGCTGTTTATAGCTATAATCAATGTGCTGTCAATGTTTATATGGAATATAAACATTATAGGCAACAACAGTGTAAGCGAATATGAGATGCAACGCTGTTTGAGAGATAACGGTGTTTATATAGGTGCGTATAAGGGGAATATAAATGTTTCAAGTGCTGAAAGAAAATTTTCGCTACAGCTTGGCAAGGTTGGGTGGATGTCGGTTAATATTTTGGGCTGTACAGCTACTGTGCAATTAAGTGAAAGCTATGCTGTGCCTGAGATTATAGACCAAACAAGTCCGTGTAATCTTAAAGCTACAAAAACAGGTCAGGTGCTTAAAATGGATATACGTCAGGGTGAAAACTATGCAAGCATAGGTGACGGTGTGGCAAAGGGGCAATTGCTTGTAAGTGGTATAGTTAAGGTGGGCGATACTGGGCAGTCACGCTTTGTGCATAGTGAGGGTGAAGTATATGCAGGTGTACGCTCAAGTGAAAAATTAAGCCTGCCTGTAAATAAAGAGTTTAAAAACTCTGTACAGCTAAGACAAAGGCAGGTTCTGGACTTTTTGGGGCTTGATATTCCTATGGATTTAGCCTGTGTAGATGGTGTATATTACAGACGTTACACAACAGAAAGCCTGTGTATAAATAATGTTGATATGCCTATAAATGTGATTACAGAAAAAAGCTTTGGATTAAAGCCCTATGATGTGTCATATACAGAAGAGCAATTACAGCATATTGCAAATGTTCATTTTGCAATCAATGATATTTTTACAAGGTGGAATTGTGAAATTTCAGAAAAGGAGATAACCTCGCAGAAAAATAAAGACAGCTATATTTTCACAGCAGACTATTACTGCATAGAAAATATAGCCGAGGCAGTTCCTATTGAAATTGTTAATCAAGTCCCTGTAGGTTAAAATCGGGGATATAATTAATAGTAGCAGATGAAAGCTCCTGTGCAAAGCCGTCAAAGCCGAGGGTTTCAAGGTGAGTAAGAACCTTTTGGTATTCACGTTTTGTTATTTTTCGGTTTATTTCGGGGTATTTGTCAGCTATGCCACAAGGGGTATATTGAGACATAAGGCTTAATGTGATTTCGTTGCCTAAATTTTCATTTATCATATCAAGCACAGCTATCGAATTTTTTGTGTTAGACGGTAACACAAGATGTCTTATAATAACACCCCTTTGCATAATACCATTATCATCATAAACATTATAAGGCTGTTGGTTTAGCATTTCGCCAATAGCCTTTAATGCAGTTTGTGGGTAATTTGGTGCGTTAGAGTATTTTTTTGCGATTTCGTTTGTGGCATATTTAAAGTCGGGTAAGTAAATATCTATGTAGCCCTTTAAGAGTTGTAGAGTTTCTACCTTTTCGTATCCACTGCAATTATATACCACAGGGATTTTAGGCTTGTATATATTCATACTCTCTATTATAGACGGAACAAAATGTGTTGGATTTACAAGGTTTATGTTGTGTACTCCCATAGCTTCAAGCTTTTTGTAGCAGTCTGCAAGCTGTAGGGGTGTAAGCACCTTGCCAAAGTTTTCAGTTGAAATTTTATAGTTCTGGCAAAAAACACATTTCATTGTGCAACCACTGAAAAATATTGTTCCACTACCGTTTGTACCACTTATACACGGCTCTTCCCACATATGCTTTGAAATTCTTGCCACAACAGGGTTGCTACCCATTTTACAGAAGCCATTTCCATTTTCTGAATTACGTCTTGCATTACAATTTCTAGGGCAAATTGTGCAATAATTACTCATAAATAAAACCTCTTAATTTTTTATGTTAATATGTTAATAAGTTTACGCTTTTTTACAAATAAGTCAATAACTAAGCTGTATTGAATGACTGATAGTATAAAAAATAGAAGTTTATGTGTATATATTGTAGAAAAATTAAAATCTGTTGTTATAATGTTTTGTTTTGCTTTAATGTGTGATATAATTAAATTTAATTATTTGTTATTTGTCGGAATGGTTGTCTACTGATAGGAAGTGCGTATATGAAAAATCCGTTTTTAGTAAATTCATCTGATGGAAATGTTTATGTGGATAAAGAATGTTCACTTAATAAAATGGTAATTGCAAAGGTTCCTGTAAGGGGAATTGATGACAGTGTAGAGGGTAAGGCAGTATCTCAGATTTTTTCAAGCAGTGTTATTGTTGATGAGATTATGCTAAACAGAGAACGTCTTAAAATTTCAGAGGATATAGAAAGAAAAAAATTACCGTTTATGCTTATGGAGTGCTTTAACTCCAAGGATGAACAGGTATATGAATGTGCAAGGGAAATAGCAATAAAGTTCGGCAAAAGACTTGGTCTTATTCTGCTTACACTAAAAACAGGCTTGCCTGAAAATAAAGCAGTAAGGCAATGCTGGAATGACAGTCATTGGGAATATTGGAAAAGCATAGAGAGTATAATTGCTGTTGGTGGTCTTACAAGTGGAGAGTTTGGCAAGGAGCTTGTGCGTGTTGCTGAGAAGGTTTGTATTGTAAACGGTAAGCCTGCATATAAAATTATTATTTTTGAAAATGCCTATAATACAGGTGTTATAGGCTGTGCAAGGTTGCTTAATAATCCAAATGGTATAAATCTACTTATGGATTTTGGGCAGACCAATATGAAGAGAAGCATAGTAAAAAGAGAAAATTTTGAAATTGTCTCTATTGAAAATCTTCCGATTGTTCCTTCAAGATATATGGATTGGGATATTGAGGATGCTGAAGAAAAGCACCGACAGGCTGTTTTATTACACAGACATATTATGCAAGCAGTTGTAGATGCCTATTGCAATGCTGAGCGAAAGGGTAAGGTGAACCCAGAAATTGTTATAAGCATAGCAAGCTATACACATAATGGTGTGCTTGACGAAAACCGTGGAGGCTATGCAAAGCTTTGTGTGCTGTATAAAAATTACGGTGAATATTTAAGTGAGGAGCTTTCGAGCGTATTAAAAACACAGGTTAATGTTACATTGGTGCATGATGGTACAGCTGTTGCGTTGTGCTTTGCCGATTATAAAAATTCTGTTTGTGTAACATTAGGTACATTTGTAGGTGTGGGATTTCCTGATATGCTGTCAAATGATTGATAAAAATATGTATATTTATGAATGATTATGCATTATAGCCATATATTTGCAAAGTTTTTATTGACTTGAATAAAATATGAGTTTATAATTAAAGTGTTATATTATATAGAATGGTTATCTAAAGGGTAACTGTTAAATATTTATAAATGATTTAATTAGAGGGCTATTGTTAATAGACCCTGTAATTTCTGTTTTAGAAAGGATATGTATTATAATGAGCAGAGTTTATAATTTCTCAGCCGGTCCATCAGTGTTGCCGGAGTCAGTACTAAAGAAAGCAGCAGATGAAATGCTTGACTACGAGGGTAGTGGACAGTCTGTAATGGAAATGTCACACCGTTCAAAGGTTTACGGTACAATTATTCAGGGAGCAGAGGCTCTTTTAAGAGAGGTTATGAATATTCCTGATAACTATAAAGTGCTATTTTTACAGGGTGGTGCTTCTACACAGTTTACAGCTATTCCTATGAACCTTATGACAAAGAATGGTAAGGCTGATTATGTTGTAACAGGTCAGTGGGCTAAAAAGGCACACGCAGAGGCATCAAGATATGGTAAGGCTAATGTTGTAGCGTCTTCAGCAGATAAAACATTTTCTTACATACCAAAGCTTGACCCATCAACGTTTGATAAGGATGCAGATTATTTCCACATCTGTATGAACAACACAATTTACGGTACAGTATTTAACGAGCTACCTGACACAGGCGATGTACCATTAGTAGCAGATATTTCATCTTGCATTTTGTCAAGACCAATAGATGTTTCTAAGTTTGGCGTACTATACGCAGGTGCACAGAAGAATATGGCACCAGCTGGCTTAACAGTTGTTATCGTTCGTGAAGACCTTATCGGCAACGCTATGGAGAGTACTCCAACAATGCTTAACTGGAAAACACACGCAGACAACGATTCAATGTTCAATACACCACCTTGCTATACAATTTATATGGCTAAGCTTGTTCTTGAGTGGATTAAGAACGAAATTGGTGGATTAGATAAGATGTATGAGCTAAACCAGAAGAAGGCTGACCTTCTTTATAACTTCCTTGACAACTCAAAGCTATTCAAGGGTACAGTAGTAGCAGAGGATCGTTCACTTATGAACGTACCATTTGTTACAGGTAGCGACGAGCTTGACGCTAAGTTTGTAAAAGAGGCATCTGAAGCTGGCTTTGTAAACCTAAAGGGTCACCGTTCAGTTGGTGGTATGCGTGCTTCTATCTACAATGCTATGCCATACGAGGGTGTAAAGGCTCTGGTTGACTTTATGGCTGAGTTCGAGAAGAACAACGCTTGATTTATCATATTAAATATATATTAAGAGGTTGATTACCAATGTATAATATTCAAACATTAAATAAGATTTCTCAGATAGGCTTGAGCAGATTGGGTGACAATTACAGCTGTGCTGATGATATGGCAAACCCAGATGCTATCCTTGTTCGTAGTGCTTCAATGCACGATATGGAAATGCCTGAGTCACTTCTTGCTATTGCAAGAGCTGGTGCTGGTGTAAATAATATTCCACTTGATAAGTGCAGTGAGCAGGGTATTGTAGTATTCAATACACCAGGAGCAAACGCAAACGCTGTTAAAGAGCTTGTTATTGCAGGCTTGTTTATGAGCTCAAGAAAGATTACAGCTGGTATTGAGTGGGCTAAAACACTAAAGGGCAA
Source organism: Acutalibacteraceae bacterium (assembly GCA_036309185.1). Taxonomy (GTDB): domain Bacteria; phylum Bacillota; class Clostridia; order Oscillospirales; family Acutalibacteraceae; genus CAG-964. The sequence goes on along the minus strand of JAXJUF010000063.1, from coordinate 5,739 downwards.
TGGCGACGCTGTTGGCAAAATGGTAGAAAAGGGCAAGAGTAGCTTTGCAGGCCCTGAAATTAAGGGTAAGACTCTTGGTGTTATCGGCTTAGGTGCTATTGGTGTGCTAGTAGCTAATGCTGCTATTGCACTTGGTATGGATGTTATCGGCTACGATCCATATCTATCAGTACACGGTGCTTTACAGCTTTCTAAGCACGTACATCACGTTGTTTCTCTTGATGAGATTTTTGCAAACTGTGACTATATTACAGTTCACGTTCCACTAACACCAGATACAAAGAATATCATCTGTGCAGAAAACATTGCAAAGATGAAGGACGGTGTTCGTATTCTTAACTATTCTCGTGCAGACCTTTGCAACTCAGCAGATGTTATTGCTGCTCTTGAGAGTGGTAAGGTAAGCTCTTATGTTACAGACTTTGCTACTGATGAGCTTCTAGGTGTAGATGGTGTTGTAGCAATGCCACATCTTGGTGCTTCAACTCCTGAAAGTGAAGACAACTGTGCTAAAATGGCTGCTGACGAGATTAAGGATTACCTAGAGAATGGTAACATTACAAATTCAGTAAACTTCCCAGCTGCTAAAATGGCAAGAACAGGCGAGGTTCGTTACTGTGTTCTTCATAGGAACATTCCTGCTGTGCTACAAAACATTCTTGCTTTTGTAAGCGAACAGGGTGCTAATGTTGAGAATATGGAGAATAAATCAAGAAAGGATTACGCTTATACAATCATTGATGTAACAGGTGCAACAAAAGACCTTACAGCAAACATCAAGGGTGTAGAGGGTGTTATTCGAGTAAGAGTTATTAAGTAATTTTACTTTACTTTGATATATAACAGCATATCTGCTATTATAAATGGCAGATATGCTGTTTTTGTTTTTTTTTGAAATTATTGAATAAAAATAATAAATATTATAGAATTACTACAGATGAATCACAGATTGCGATGTTAGTATTATCTTGGAGGTGAGAAGATGTATAAAATTTTGCTGGTTGAGGACGACAGGAATATAAGCGAAATGATTTGCGACTATTTTGCAGATAAAAGCAAAAAGACAATATTAATTGATGTAGCTTCTGACGGTGAGAAGGGTGTTGAGCTGGCATACGAAAATTCATACGATATGCTTTTGCTTGATGTTATGCTTCCACTAATGGACGGCTTTGAAATTTGTAAAGAGGTCAGACGTTTTAGCGATGTTCCAATTATGTTTATAACAGCACGCTGTGACCAAAGTGATATTCTCAACGGTTACGCTCTGGGCTGTGATGATTATGTTGTAAAGCCTTTTTCGCTACCTGTTTTTTATAACAAGGTAAATGCACTTATAAAGCGTTCAAAGGGGCTTGTACATTCTCCGATGCTTGAGGTAGGAACATTGTCGCTTAATCCTAATAACGGAATCGTTATTTCAAACGGCAAAGAAATCAATCTATCTGCAAAGGAGTTTACTGTACTTAAAACCTTGCTAGAAAACAAGGGGTGCGTTGTATTGCGAGATACATTAATAATGCGTGTATGGGGTTATGACGGTTGCAGTAACGAGCGTTTGCTTGATACTCACATAAAAAATTTACGTAAAGCACTTGGTGAAAATGGTGGATTGATAAAAACGGTAATACGACGAGGCTATAGAATAGGGGAAAATATATGAATATTAATAAAAAATTAGCAAAGCAAAAATGTAAATTATTCGCAACGGTGGCAGTGGCTCTTTTAGCACTTAGTGTATCTATATTTTTATGCTTTTCACTGATGATACTTCAAAATCAACGAAATTTGTCGTACAGTCAAGCAAGCAGAAATTTTGAAAGCTATGTAGGTTCAACACTTTATAATGTGTACAGAAGAGATTTGATAAATTATTTTTTCAATCTTGACTATGATGACAATGTTTATATGGTTGTATCTGATAGTAAAACGGGTGAAATAGTTGCAGAAAGAAAAAATGCTTTATCTTTTAATTCTAAAGATTATTCAACTTCAGAAAAAAGAACTCTAATGGCTGTTATTGATTACGAAGATTTTCGTAAGTCTATGACTGATGAGCAGTATAATAAAATATCAAAATATCTATCAACAGAAGAAAGCTCAAATAAAGAGCATATGTTGTTTTGTTCAGAATATTATTACAATGGTGTTGAGGTTTTGCCAAAAGTAGTTGAGGTTGTGTTGGTAGAAAATCAGGGAAAAGATGCACTTACTGAGATTGAAAGATATAATCTGATTGAAAAAGTAGAAACCTTTGAGCTTAATCCTAAGTATGCTTCTACTGACGAGTACCATAAAATAAAGGATATTAACGATAATTATACAGATGGAAATAATTATATAAAAAATGAGTTTTTCTTTGGTGAGTACGAAAGAGAAAATCTTATAGAGCAAATAGAAGAAATTGAATCATATGTAGATGAGGATATTGCAAGTACGGTTGACGCTAATGGTGAGATATATCCTATAAGCTTTTTTGAGTTTATTTATTATCAAACAGAGGAATTTAATATTCCTACTGAAAATGAAACATATTATTTTAATGCAACCTTTGTTCAAAAGGTAAACGTGCTTGATAGCTGTATAAACGATATAATAATGATGTTTTTCTATGTGATAATTCTATTTGGTACAACAGGTGGCATTATAGCTGTGGTAACATGGAAAACACTTAAAAAGCAGATTGAGCAGGAAAACAGACTTCGCACAGTAACAAACGCTATGGCTCACGAGCTAAAAACACCATTGTTTATAATAGGTGGATATGCTGAAAACCTTGCAGAAGATGTAAATACAGATAAGCGTACACATTATGCACAGGTAATAACAGAGCAAATAAATTCAATGAATGAAATGGTTTGTAAAATGCTTGATTATTCAAAGCTTGATTCAGAAAGCTTTAACCTTAATATAGAGCGTTTTGAGCTTACAGCGTTGGTAAAAGAAATTTGTGATAGCTATAATCTTGATGCTTCTCAGGTTGATTGTAAAGATGGGGTTTTTATAGAGGCAGATAAAAGACTGATTAAAAGCGTTGCAGAAAATTTGATTGAAAACGCTGTGAAATATACAGCAGATTTCAGTAAGATTTCAGTAAAGCTAAAGAATGGCAGATTTTCTGTACAAAACCCATATAGAGAAGTTAGCAAGCAGGAAATTGAAGATATGTGGAAGCCATATTATCGCAGTACAGAGCAGGAAAAGAGTAATGGACATGGTTTAGGGCTTGCGATTGTAAAAAATATTTTAGATTTGCATAGCTTTAAATCCCGCACAAGCTATTCTAACGGTAATATTATTTTTAGCTTTGAATTTAAATAAAATAGTGTTTAGGATAAATATAAATTTATAAATAGAAACAGCCATTTGAACTTGAAAGAAGTCAAATGGCTGTAATTTTTTCTGTTAATTTGTTGAAAACCTATCAGATTTTATTAACCAAGTAAAACGTCAGAAATTAGCATTACACAAAATCCGACAAGAAGTGAATAGGTAGCACCACGTTCACTGCCGTGTGCGTGGGTTTCTGGTATCATTTCGTCGCTGATTACATAAAGCATTGTACCACCTGCAAAGGCTAATGCGAAAGGCAATATTGCAGAGGCAACGCTTACAGCAAAATATCCTAGCAGGGTTCCTACAACCTCAATAAGTCCTGTTATCATAGCACAGATAAAGGTGCGTCGTGGTGATACTCCTGTAGCCAGCATAGGACCTATAATTACCATACCTTCGGGAATGTTTTGCAGAGCAATACCACCTGCAATCATAAGTGCGTCAGCCGTGTTGCCTGTTCCAAAGCCTACACCTGCTGCAATACCCTCGGGTAGATTATGTATTGCTATAGCTGTAACAAAAAGAAGCACCTTGCTTAGGTTTGCGTTGTTTTGGTGCTCTTCAATATCAGCACCTACAAGCTTATGTATATGTGGCACAAGCTTGTCAATAAGGTTAAGACATAACGCTCCTGTAAATATACCTATAACAGTTACAATAATGCCATATTTGCCCCCGTACTCTAAGGCTGGAAGAATAAGTCCCAGAATAGCAGCCGAAAGCATTACACCTGCTGCAAAGGATAGTACAATATCGCTGAATTTGTGTGATATTTTTCGGAATATAAAGCCTATTAGCGAACCAATAACGGTTGCACTGCCCACACCTAATGCAGTTAATAATACAAGGTTCATTTATAACATACCTCCTGATTATTTATTATAAATAAGGACTGTTTAAAAATATATAGTGTTTTTAAACAGTCCCTACTATCTTAGGTCGTATCTGAAAACTCAAAATAACTGTCTGTTTCTACTAATACGGGCAATTTCTTCGCAAAAAATACTCGAAATACGTCAGTATTTCTTCGTTTTTTTCGCTCTAACTTGCCTCGTATTAGCGAAATATTCAGTCATTTTTCTGTTTTCAGATACTCCCTAGATTATAGCATATTTTATTATATTGGTAAACAAACGAAGTATGTTATTTTTTAGGTTTAAGATATATTCTATTTATATAATTATGTTGGAGCACCAAAATCTACTCTGCATAGATATTCAGGGTCTAGCTTATCCTCTGTACCTACACCAAACATACCAAGCTGGCTTGTAGTGATTGTATAGCTGTTATTATTGTAGCTATTTTCCAGATAGGTAAGCTCCTCTTGAGTGTCGTTTTCATCTACATTAGGAATTAGATCGTGATCAACATCAGCTGATTCAAATTTATATCTACCTACAGCTGACATTACACTGCTTCTGAATTTGTCATGGTGGTAATAGCCTACTTTATTGCCAGCTTCACCAGGTATAGTAACTGTAAGTGTAGAGGTTGGAGCAATTTCCTTATGATCTCTTATAAGTGTAATGTAGTAAAGTCCAGGAGCTGTTACTTCATCGCTTGCTAGTGTACCACTGTTTGAGTAGTCAATAACTGTTAGCTGTGTATCAGGTAATAGTTCACCCGATACTGTAATGCCTGTTTTTTCATCTGTAAGGGTTTGCTGTACAGGCTTGGCATCAGGCTCAGCTAAAGCTCCCTGAGTGCAGATGTAGAAAAAGTTATAACGACCTTCCTGAAAATCTGCAGGATCAAGAGAAAATACATATTTGCCATTAATGTATTCTGATGATATTTCTTTTGGATTGTTATTGTCATCGAAATATATTATGTGGCAGTCTGGTTTGTCATATGGAACAAAAACCTTCATCTTAACTGATAGATCCTCATAATCTGCTGAAGTAGTACTCAATGTAAATTGATCAAGATAAATTTTAGAGTCTACATTTTTGAAACTAAACCAATTTTCATACCAATATAGACTTTCATATAGAGGTATATCAGAGCCGAAGTATTCGCTCATAAAATTAGCAAAAAGCATAGCCCCCTCAGGGAAAACACCCTCAACATAGATGTCGTCTCCAGACTCAGCTCGCAGTATGCTTGTGGCTTCTGTGCTTGCCTCTGTTGCTTTGCTTTTGTCGTTGTTGATTGTATCAGTACAAGCAGTTAATGTAGCTACACTGCTGACTATCAATGCAGACATAAGTATAGCTGTGATTTTTTTGAATTTTTTATTCATATTTTCACCTAACCTTTGATTTGCTATGGTGTATTATATTGTTGTTTAAGTTGGTGCATATTGGTCAATTTGGCATAGATACTTAGGGTTTAATGTGTCTTCTGTACCTATACCAAACATACCAAGCTGGCTTGTAGTTATTGTATAGCGATTATTGTTGT
>JAXJUF010000062.1:0-9247 GCA_036309185.1 Acutalibacteraceae bacterium | reverse complement strand
CGTACGCACGGTGGTGTGAGAGGTCGGCTACTCAACTAATGGGTAGCCTCCTACTCGATTAGAAAATATATGTAGAATTCTATTTCTAAAGCGAGAGAAGTTATGGTAGCCATAAGCATTGCGTTTGAGTACCTTTATTTTATTATTACAAACTTCTGTGAATTTCAAAGATACAAGGTACTATATGCGTGGTGCTTCGAGAAGTCGATTACTCAACTAAAGGGTAGAGTCCTACCCGATAAATCTTTGTTTCAAGATCAGTATAATTACTTAAAATAACAAACAAAAATTAAAATAAAAAATACAAAAAATTTACAATTTCTATTTATTTTTTATTTATTATGTGGTATAATTAATCCATCAAAGAAAATAAACACCTTTGATAATGAGAAAACCACGGAGGTACAATTTTATGAAGATTACTTATATTGCAAGAAATGTGAACATTAAAGATAATTTCAAAGAAAGAGTAGAGAAAAAGCTAAGTAAATTCGAGAGAATTTTTAGTGATACAGCATCAGTTAACGTAACTGTAACATTACAGAAAAACAGCCAGACTGTAGAGCTTACTATAAGAGATAACGGAATGTTATATCGTGCTGAAAATACCTGCGAAGAAATGAACGATGCTGTAGATAGAGTTGTTGATATTATAGGAGGTTTAATCCGTAAGAATAAAACAAGACTTGAAAAGAAAAATAAATCAGGAGTAGCACTTGACAGCTTTTTGTCAGACTATGAGTTTACATATAATGATATAGAAGATGATGAAGAAGAGGATACATTTGAGATTGCTAGAACAAAGACAATTCCTGTAAAGCCAATGTCAGTAGAAGAGGCTATTCTTCAGATGAATTTGTTGAATCACCAGTTCTATATGTTCCAGAATGCTGACACAGACGAAATTTCACTGGTTTATAAGAGAAAAGACGGTAGATACGGCTTACTTGTACCAGGTGATGAAGCTGAATAATTAGAATATATTAGAAATCATTATCAATATAAATAACGGGAGAATATCCCCAATAACAGAAACTAAAACAGGCAACGGCAACTAAGCTGTTGCCTGTTATTTACTATAAAAATATTAATATACTGTTACTTTTATTGTACAGTTAATGTGATATAATTAAGTAGTATATAAAACTAAAAGGATTGATAATATGCTTAATTTGTTATTAGGGCGTAGTGGTAGTGGTAAAAGTCATTATCTTAGAGAAATATCAGAAGAATATATAAATAATGGCAAGCCTGTGCTAGTTCTTGTACCGGAGCAGTTTTCGTTTGAAACAGGCTTGTATTTTCTTAATAAAAACAGTAAAGCAACCAATGAAAATGTAAAGGTTCTTAGCTTTTCTACACTTAAAAAGTATGTTTTTTCATTAGTAGGTGGTGTTACTAATGATTTCTTAGATGAGGGTATATCAAAAATCTTAATGAGCCTTGCAATAGAGGAGTGTAGCGACCAATTACAGCTATATGAAAAGCAGGTAAATAATAAAAATTTTGTAGATACTATGCTAACTACAATAAATGAATATAAAAGCAGTGGTATAAATTCAACTGAGCTTCTGTCAACAAAGGCATTTGTTAAAAATCCAACCCTAAAGCAAAAGCTTGAAGAAACAGCCTGTATTCTTGATGTCTATTCAGGCATGGTTAATCAAAGCTATGTACATACTCAGGATATTTTCTCACAGCTTGCACAAAGTATTGCAGAAAACGGAATTTTTAAAGGCTATACTATATTTATTGATGCATTTACAGGCTTTACAAATCAGCAGTATAAGGTCTTAAAAAGCATAATTTCACAGGCTGATGATGTTTATTTTTCGTTAAGCACAGAGTGTATCGGAAATTCTGTTGATGAAAAAAGTATACGCTTTAGAGTTACCGTAGATACCTACCATAGAATTCGTGCGTTAGCCTTAGAATGTAGTAAAAGGGTAAAAGAAATATATTCTCCGTTTACAACAAATCGTCGTACAGATAAAGGTGATTTACAGGCTTTAGAAAAATCTCTGTATGCTTTCCCGATTAATCAATATGACAGCAGTGTAGAAAATGTAAGCTTATATTCAGCTACTAATATTTACAATGAATGTGAATATATTGCAAGAACAATAAAATTACTTACAATAGAACAGGGCTATAGATATAAGGATATTGCAATAGTATGTCGTGATGAATCCTTATACAGAGGTATTCTTGATGTTACACTAGAAAAATTTGGTATAGGCTATTTTATGGATAAGCCTGAAAATATCAATGCTAAGCCAATGGTTAATTTCATACGCCATTGCTTTGATAGTATAAGCAATGGCTTTAATAGTGAAACCGTTATAAGAATTTTAAAAACAGGAATAACAAAATACAGCTACGAGGATATTTCTGTTATAGAAAACTATATTTTTGTATGGACTCCAAAATGGAGTGAACCATTTACAAATAATATAAATGGATTCGGCGAAAAAGAGATGACAGAAAGTGATAAATTAGCACTTCAAAGAATAGAGTCTATACGAAATGAGGTTTATTCTTATCTTAAAGAATTTCAATTATCAACTCAGAATGCAGACGGCTTGACAATATCAAAGCAAATATCAATACTTATTAATCAATTCGGCGTAAAGGAAAAGATAAAAGAAAAAATAAATCAGCTAAACAAAAGAAATTCTCCTGAATTGGTTGATGAATATACAAGAGTGTGGAATAGTATAATAGCTGTTGTTTCTAAAATGGCTAAGATTCTTGAAGATAAAACAATAACGGCAAAACGATATTATGAGCTTTTTTCACTTGCAATAAATTGTGAACAGATTGCAAACCAGCCACTATGTATAGATAGAGTTATAATCGGTACAGCAGGTAGAGCAAGACTTAATTCACCAAAGGTTACATTTGTAATAGGTGCTGTTCAGGGGGTGTTTCCGTCTGTACCAAGTGAAACAGGTGTATTTACCGACAATGAACGCCAGCTTTTACTTGAACTGGGTTTACCTCTTAGCTGTGGACTTTCAGATCTATCTGCACAAGAGCAATTCAGTGCTTATTCATCTGTTTCAAGTCCGTCCGAAAAGCTGTATATATCCTACTATACAAATACTGTAAATGGTGGTGGTGCATTACCGTCAACTATCGTTACACAGGTACAGCGTATTCTTCCCGAACTTATTACAGAGTATAATTGCGATGTTTACGACTTTGACGAAGAAACACTATGGTGTGCAGAGCAAGCGTTTGAACATACAGTGGCTAATATAAAGGAAGATGACCCAAATAAAAATATCCTTGAAAAATATTTTTTATCTCAAGATGAATACAAGCAGTTGCTTGAGGGTATTTATACATATAAAGAAAAGCGTTTGCCAAGCTTAAATAAAAATACTGCTCATATGCTGTATTCAGAAAATATGAGACTTTCAGCCTCAAGAATAGATGATTTCTACAACTGTGCATATATGTATTTTTGTAAAAACGGATTGAAGCTAAGAGAACGCAGAAAAGCTACAGTAGATAGCAGACATTATGGTTCTTTGATTCATTATATTATGGAAAAATTCCTAAAGCTTGAAAATATAGATAAAATTATCGAAAACAGAAAAGAATTTGATATTATCAGCGTTGTAAAAAAGCTCTCTAAGGAATTTATAGACTCATCATTTGAAAACGGAAAGCTACCTGACAACAAAACAGAATACACTATAGCAAGAGCAGAAAAAAGCTGTACAGTGCTTATAAAAAGACTTTTAAACGAGCTTGCCGTAAGTGAATTTCGTCCAAGTGATTTTGAGCTTTCTATAGGTATTCGTCCCGAAGTAACAGATAAAGAAAGCTCACAAAGCTATATAGATGATTACAAGGTAAAAACAAAGGATGGTACAGTAAGCATAGTAGGCTTTGTAGATAGGGTAGACCTTTACAAAAGCCCTATAGACGGAAAAACCTATGTGCGTATTGTAGATTATAAAACAGGAATAAAAGACCTAAAACGTTGCGATATGGAAATGGGGCTTAATTTGCAGATGTTTATATACCTGTCAGCAATTATGAAGGGTGGAAATCAACTGTACGGTGATAATTTAGCCCCAGCTGGAGTTTGCTATATGCCTGCAAAAGAGTTTAATACAACAATAAAAGAGCAAGGAAATACCGAATTAGTCCAAAAAATTATAAACAACGAGCTTGAAAAGCACTATAAAGCAAAAGGTTTATTTCTGCGTGACCCCGATGTTATTTTAGCTATGGATAGCGAAGCAGGTGGTAAGTATATACCGGTAAGAGTTAAATTTGACAAGAAAAAGGAAGAATATTCTTACCCTTATTCAGAGGAAAAGCTACTTTCAGGTGACCAGTATAGTGGAGAATTTAAAGGAATGTTTGATTTGGTTGATGATAAAATCAGGCAGATGTCAGATATGCTTTTAGATGGCTACATTGCGTCAGTTCCTACTGGTAAAAAAAGCGAAAAAGCAAGCTTGCCTTGTAACTATTGTTCATTTAAAAACTCCTGTGTTTTCACTGATGGTATGGAAATAAATGTTATACCTTCATCAACAAAAGAAAAGGAGGATGAAGAAAATGGCTGATGTAAAATGGAATGAAGAACAAATACAGGCAATTAATGCTAAGGATTGCTCTGTGCTTGTTTCTGCTGCTGCAGGCAGTGGAAAAACAGCTGTACTTGTAGAGCGTGTTATACAGCTGTTAATAGATAAAAATTCAGGTGTTATGGCTGATGAATTGCTTATTGTAACATTTACAAACCTTGCAGCAGAAGAAATGAAAACCCGTATAAATAAGCGTATTACTCAAATGCTTGATATGTGTGCAACAGATAATACAATTGATGAAGCACATCTAAGAAATCAACAGCTTTTACTTGATAAAGCTAACATAAGCACAATAGATAGCTTTTGTAAAAACATAGTAAAAACATCATATGCAAAGTTTGATATATCACCAGACTATCGTATAGGTGATCAAGCAGAGCTTAAAGCAATGCAGTGCAGGGCAGTAGAGGAGATTGCACAGGATTATTACCTTAGAGATGATTTTGAGGATATAGCTTCACTTCTTACAACTGCTACAAATGATAATACACTTAAAGAGCTTGTAATAAGCTTCTACAGCTTTTTATCTGCACTACCATTCCCAAAGCAGTGGATGAATCAAACGCTACAAAGATTAAAAAGCTCAAGAGAGGATGTAATTCATTCTATATGGGTAGAAAATATAATTAATCAATCTATAAGAAATACAGAGTATATTTCAGGTATAATGAAAAACAGCTGTCAGCTTTTAGATAAACTAGATGGCCTTGAGGATTTTTATGAGCGTTTCCCTAAAAAAACTATCCAGCACAATTCAGAGAAAGCGTTGGTTGAAAAGCTACTTAGCTGTAAAGAGTGGAATGAGTTTCAAGAGGCTCTTTTCTGTGCAGAAAATCAAAATATTTTCTTTGAACGAGCAGCACAGGTTAGAGGCTTAGCAGGTGAAAGTGCCGATATTTACGAAAGCTATAAGGATAACAGAAATAAAATAAAGGAAGAAATACAGCTGTTAAAAAATTCCTTTGCTCTTAGCAATGCTGAGCTTGAAAATCAGCTTGATGAAATCATAAGAATAACAACAGTGCTTTTCAGCTTTATTGATGATTTCACAGAACGCTTTACAAAGCTTAAAAAAGAAAAGAATATTCTTGATTTTGCAGATATAGAACGCTTTACATTGCTTACCTTGGCACAGGTAGACGATAATGGAGAATACAACGTTGATGATACTGAAAATAGCATACGCTATAACATAACAAACGAGGCAAAAGCACTGTCAGAGTCGTTTAAGCAGGTAATAGTTGATGAGTATCAGGATGTAAACCAGTTGCAGGATTTGATATTTAAAATAATAAGTAAAAATGATAAAAATCTATTTGTAGTTGGTGATGTAAAACAGAGTATATACGGATTCAGACAAGCAATGCCTGATATTTTTATAAACAGAAGAATTAATTATAATAATCTTGATGATTCACAAGCGAGAAATATAATTCTAAAAAGGAATTATAGAAGCCGTGACGGTGTAACAGATTATGTTAACTTTGTTTTCGCAAATCTTATGCAAAAGGATCTTGGAAATTTAGAATATACTCCCGAGGATTATCTTGTACCAGGTGCAAAATATGTGGGTGAAAATAACTTTGATGTTTATCTTCATCTTAATAATCTACCTAAAAAGCGTAAAAAACTACGTGACCTTGCCGAAGCAAAGACAATAGCCAAAATAATACAGAATAGTGTAGGTAAATATGATGTTACAAGTGGAGATACAACACGCAAAGCAGAATATAAGGATGTAGCAATTCTTATGCGTAGTGTAAAGGATACCACTACAATAACAGAATACCTCGAGCAATGTGGAATACCTGTAATTACAGAAACAAAGCTGTCACTTCTTGACTGTAAAGAGGTACAGATTGTAATTGATTTATTAAAGGTAATAGACAATCCTTTACAGGATATACCACTGTATTCGGTAATGGTAAGCCCTATTTATGGTTTTACACCACAGCAAATGGCACAGCTTAGATGTAATGCGAATAGAAAAGGCTTTTTGTATAGCAATGTACTCACAGAGTCTGCTCACAATGTACAGCTTGCAGAATTTATTGACGAGATTGAATATTACAGAGAAATCGCTGCTAATAAGCCGACAGATGAGCTTATAAACATAATTTACAGAAGAACAGCTATAACAGAGCTTGCAATTGCACTTGATGACGGAGAGACTGTTCTTAATAATTTACGTCTGCTTTTCAATTATTCAAAAGGCTTTGAAAATGAACAGAATAAGGGTGTAACAAGCTTTATTCGTTATATAGAGCGAGCAGTAGAAACAGGAAGTATATTAGAGGGACAAACAGGAGCCAATACTGATGGAAACGCTGTAAGAATTATGACTATGCATCACTCTAAAGGTCTTGAATTTCCTGTTTGTATCATAGCTAATCTCGGTAGAGATTTTAAAAAATACAACGAAAAAATGTATTTTGATAGAGAGCTAGGCTTAGGCTTACAGCTTAAAGATATGGAATATTCAGCCTCGTATAAAAGTATTCCATATATTGCCATTGTAAATAAATTGCAACAGGATAGTGTCGCAGAAGAGCTAAGAATACTTTATGTAGCACTTACAAGAGCAAGAGAACAGCTACACCTTGTAGGTGCATATGCAAACTTGCCAAAGCTAATAAATTCTATTTCGCTTGAGCTTACTTTGTACAATGGTATAAAAAGTGATGTTCTTCTAAAGCATAATTCAATGCTAGACTGGCTAATAGCAGTAACACTGCTTATGAAACCACAAGAGGGTCAGAATGAGAATATTCTTTGGAAATATACAACCCAATTTTTCAAAAAGAATATAGCATATAATTCAGAATATATTGGTAGACGATATAGAGACATCTACATCGAATATAACGATATAGAAGACGATGACTCAGAAGATATTATTGATATATCGGCAGACGATATAGACTTGGAAGAAAATCTAATTCAATTGTCAACCCAACCCAATATAGATATAGAAAAACTTAAATCTCGCTTTAATACGCCTTATCCATACCAACTGTCAGTAGATATTCCAAGCGTAGTTACACCATCTTCATTAACACATCAAGGTGTAAGAACATTTCTTGATGATTTTGATTTCAACCAAAAGGATACACTTACATCAGCACAAAGAGGTACAGCAATGCATACCTTTATGGAGTATTCAAATTTGGATAATGCACTAATCTCACCACAGGAAGAAATAAGCCTACTTATTCAAAAAGGCTATCTTACACAGCTTCAAGCTGACAGCATTTCAATAGATTATGTTATAAAATGTCTTAACACTCCTATTATGCAAAGCTTTATCAAAGCAAAGAATAAGTACAAAGAGGTTAAATTTGAGGTTATGGTAAAAGCAAGCGTAACAGGCTTTGGCGATTGCAATGAAGAGCATATGCTACGTGGTTCAGTAGATGCTGCCTTTGAAGAAGATAACCAGCTTATAATTATTGATTACAAAACTGATCGTGTTAATAGTATGGAAGAGCTTAAAGAAAAATATAGCACACAGCTATCACTATATAAATTGGGTTTATCAGCTACTTTAAATTTACCTGTAAAAAAATGTGTAATATATTCTTTCTACCTTAATGATTTTATAGAGGTGTAAAATAGGGGGTGAATTATGATTTTTCAAAAATGCAAATATGGAAAATTACTTGAATCTAATATAGATAAATCATTATATAGAGAATTTAAGGATAAAAACGAAACTAGAGAATGGGGTAAAAATATCTATTCAAGCTGGTCAAACGAATATAAAAGAGTTATGGGAATAGTTGGTCACTATAAAGGTGACACAAGTAACAGCTTGTTTAATTCTCCAATTGAGTTTTATTGTGGTCATTCTCATCTACATATTAATAACTATATGAGAGGTATTGGCCCTGATCATAATGGTATATATAGAGAATTATCAGATATAATAAAAATTCTATTAATTTCTGCACCTAGAATACCGGAAAATATCGTTTTATATAGAGTTGTATGTGATGATTTTATAAATGAGATGATAAAATTAAACAAAGAAACCAATAATACTCCTGTATGTGAAAAAGGCTTTATTAGCACAAGCTTATTAACAGATATAGTAGATCTCGATGAAGCGTATAATAATTACGATAATTTGCTGAAAATATATGTTGATAAAGGGACTGTTGGATTATATGTAAACTGTATTACCAATAGAGCAGAAGAAGAAATTCTATTAATGTCAAATGGGTATTTTAGAATGATTGAATATCCCTACAGAGATGAGGAAACCAATAAAATGATTTATGAATGTAAATTATTAACCCCTGATATTACTATGTATGATATGATATATACCAATAACCAAAAGTAAACATTATTATAAAAATAGTTTCAAAGCTCTGAAATAGTAAATTTAGAGTAAGCATCAATTCAACCAAGCATAGAACCCTCAGCAAAAATAACACAACATTACTTTTGTTGAGGGCTTTTCGACTCACAATATTCGGCTCAATGTCAATAGTTGGGGTAACCCGAAAATAAGAAAAGCGAAAACAGGCAACGGCAACTAAGCTGTTGCCTGTCGTTGATGTTTGCCCAGAATGGACAGTAACTCGGTGGTGAAAGTCCACTACAGGCTTGGCAGTAGGAACTGTTAGCTG
>JAXJUF010000061.1:0-20783 GCA_036309185.1 Acutalibacteraceae bacterium | reverse complement strand
TGTTCGTCAGACCAAGAGTTTGCCTTAGGCTTACTTCATACTCCACCTCACGGTGGACGCACTTGCCCTCAGCTAACAGTTCCTACTGCCAAGCCTGTAGTGGACTTTCACCACCGAGTTACTGTCCATTCTGGGCAAACATCAACGTCAGGCAACAGCTTAGTTGCCGTTGCCTGTTTTCGCTTTTCTTATTTTTGGGTTTCCCCAACTATTGACATAGAGCCAGAAACAACTATTCCAATATGATAAACCCATTGAAATAGTTGTTTCTTTAAACGTTTTAATAAAAACAAATTACTATATAATCGAAATAATGAATAATTATGTTGTTTTTGTTTATTTAATTTTTAATAGTCTTTATTTGTTAGTTTCAAAATTATAAATGATAGCATTCTAAAAAATTTAAAAGTTATACTTATACAGTCATATGTATATTTATCGCAAAAAAATTCAAATCTATTCCACAGTTATCTTTCTAACATTTGAAACAACAAATCAACATTTCCATCACCTATTAAATAAGCCAGTAAAGTTTTTTTTCGATGAAAGCTGTCACTAATACATTCTGAAAATTTTATAATTAGCATTTTATTAAAAAGTTTTATCATATTGCTCATCTTGTGATAATATTTAGTTCTATTTTTTAAAGTAACTTTTTTACAGAAACACTCGTTAAAAACATAAGACAAACTTGTTTCTAACAATTTTGAACCATGAACATACCCACAAGACTCTGTATATTCACTTTTAATTAAAGAAAAATTATCATTATTCAACAAATACTCTTGTTTATTGCTTTTTAAAATTTCAAATGTATTACTCGTAATATGATCTTGCTCTACAGTTACTCCAATAATCAATCTTAAATAATTTTCAATTATCGATCTTTCATTTACATAAACATATCTTTGCTCATTTTTTATTAAGCTAATTATGTAATAATAATAATCTGAAATAAGTACTTTTATTGGATAATAGTTCATCGTTAACTCATAAATGTATTTCAAAAAACGATCTGCTTAGAAACATTACGAAAAAAGCTAATATCATTTTGATCCAACTTATTGTATCCATTATCTTCGGAATAAACTTTCAAAGATTCTATAAAATCGTTGATTTCTTTTTTTACATCATTTATTTGAGATATTATTAATTCATCCTTAAACATTAATATAACCATCCATCAAAATCATTTTTCTTTTTATCATTAGATTCATTTTTTAAATGATTTATTCTTTCAGAAATATACTTATAAAGTTTTTTTTGAATATCTTTTGTTGATTCTAAGTTATTTATCAACCTACACACTTTTGCTACAATCATTGTACGAGATTTTAAAATATAAAACTTAAAAGTAATATCAAAAACTTCATTTAAAAAAGGAACTATATCTGTGTTTTTTTTATAAAGTTCTTTTGAGAATAGCATTTCAGTTACAATTCCTATTAATTTATATTTTGGTATAGATTTCATTTTTAATTCATTTCTAAAAATGATTAAATTATTATACATTTAATCTCACTCCAATTAATCTATATCTTTATTTATTTTTTCAAGAAGCTCTATACTAATAGCTTCAATATCATTATAGGTCTTTTTATACTTTGTAGGTATCGATCCAGATTTTCCAACTTGAATATCCCTCAAGTAAGAAATGGTTGAAGAAAAAATATCCAAATCATTAACAATATCCTTACTTTCAAAACTTGTTTTTATATTTTGTTGCTTTACAGAAATCCTATTTTCTATCATCGAATAAACCAAACCAATACATTTAAGTGGTATTCTTTCTTCCTTTATAAGACTATTAACCGCTTTTTGAAGAGAATCTATACCAACGATAGAATACCTATCAATACGATTTGGTATTAAATAATAATCTGAAGCCATTAGTGCACTATCTGTGTAAATTGTCAAAGTAGGAGGGCAATCAATAAATATATAGTCATATTTTTCTCTTAATTGATTATCCTCGATAAAATTACGGATTCTTTTCACAAACCTGTTATCATTAACTTGATTAACCAATACTAAGTTTAAATCGCCACACAATATGCTCAAATTATCTGTTAAAGATATTATTATATCATCCGCTTTCGGGGTTGTGTATGATTGACTCATATCTGTTTGTGGTGTGAACAATTTATAAATTGTTCTTCTCTCTGGTAATATTGTACGAGTGTAATAATTTTCACACTCATTATCTGAGGAACTTGATGTGTAATAATCAATCATAGCTTGTGTAGCATTAAATTGAGGATCAGCATCTATAAGTAATATTTTTTTGCCTTTTTCAGCTAAATAATCCGCTATTCCTATACATAAAGTTGTTTTTCCAACTCCACCTTTCATATTAATCACAGCAATAATCTTTCCCATAATACATCTCCTTAACATTAATTTATATTCTATATTTTCAATTCTTATATACGATATCAAAAGATTTAATCTCACATGTACAAAAAGACCTGCTACTGAATAATCAGAGCAGGTCAACCATATTTGTTAGTTACCTGTTAGTTATGTGTTAGTTACCGTCTTATTTTCAGGCAATCTCAAGCATACTGAAATCGCATAAACAAGCCGATTTTTGAACAAATATAACAGGAATAATTATCTCTTTGAGAACTGTGGAGCTCTACGTGCAGCCTTAAGACCGTACTTCTTACGCTCTTTCATTCTTGGGTCACGAGTTAGGAAGCCAGCTTTCTTAAGTGTGCTTCTTAGAGCCTCACTATCGTACTGTAGTAATGCTCTTGAAATACCGTGACGGATAGCACCAGCCTGACCTGTAACGCCACCACCTGCTACTCTACAAACAACGTCAAACTTCTCTGTTGTCTCTGTTAGTTCAAGAGGCTGACGAACGATTAGCTTTAGTGTGTCAAGACCGAAATACTCGTCGATATCTCTGTCGTTGATTGTGATTTTACCTGTACCCTGGTAAAGTCTAACTCTTGCTACAGAACTCTTTCTTCTACCTGTTCCGTAAAAATGTGGTTTCTTATCGTACATTTATGTTGCCTCCTTCCTTATTTATCCCAAGCCTCAGGCTTCTGAGCCTGATGGTTGTGCTGATCGCCTGTGAATAGCTTTAGTCTTAGCATAGCAGCTCTGCCAATTGTATTTGATGGAACCATACCCTTAACAGCAAGCTCCATAGCCTTCTCTGGCTTTGTAGCCATTAGTGTGTCGTATCTTGTTTCTTTTAGGTGACCAACATAACCTGTATGACGGTACCAATATTTCTGACGAAGCTTGTTACCTGTTAGAACAGCTTTGTCACAGTTGATGATGATAACATAATCACCACAGTCAACGTGTGGTGTGAAAGTAGCCTTGTGCTTACCTCTTAGTAGAGTAGCAGCCTGAGCAGCTGTACGGCCTAGTGGCTTACCAGCAGCGTCTAGTACATACCACTTGCGTTCTACTTCGCCTTTTTTTGCCATAAAAGTAGACATATCCAGTTTCCTCCGTTTTAAAATAAATCTTTTTTGTCGGTGTAAAACCTACACCGATAACTTGTCGCAGGATAGATAATATCATAGTTCAAAAACAAAGTCAACACTTTTTCTGAAAAATTTAATTTACACAGCCACAATCTCTTTATTTCTCTTATTTGCTTCGATTTTCTCGTGTTTTCTCATTTGCCATTTTATTATTTTTATATAACTAATTATTTTTTATTCCCAAAACAATCACAGCCCTTTTTAGAGTTTATTTTTCTAAAAAATGAGTTTTAGTCACTAAAAAAGAAAATCTTTTCTTTTTTATTATTGAAGATAGCCATTATTTCACTGTGTGTTATGTTTAAACTAACCAAATTTTTTATTTTTATATTTATTCCCTTTATTATATTCTACATTCGTGATATAATATATCCATAAAGTAATGGGTATTAGTTAATATATTTTGTGGTAAATTTATAGTTGTGTTTTTATTAGGGTATTTAAACTATAAATTACAACACCAATATGGTGTACGCCCTTATAAATGGGCATTTAAATAGCATACATCTTTTTCATTTCATTTTTATTTCCTTACTCGTGAAACGGGCATACCTTCGTGGTTATGCCCGTTTCTTATTTTCTCAATTAACACATTAAACCTTAACCATTTATATATTCAAGTAAAGGATTAAGATACTCTTTATCGGTCCAATCACACTTCTGCTTACCTGCTTCCATTAATGCCTTTTGCCATGGTTCATATGTATCTGGAGCTTGTTTTGCTACAGCTTTTTGTAATAATTTACACAGAGTTCTGTCTGCAAAAGTCATATTATCCATATCCCATGCTCCACGACAATAAAACAAAGGTATATTTTCCAGCTTATCTTTAAAATGCATAGTTCTAATTTGCTCATATGCTTCTTCATCATAAGGCGATGCACCAGCACAAAATACTGCTAACTTTTTATCCGTTAATACATCAATGTTATTTTTTATAAAAGATAGTCCTGCAATTCCTGAGGCATATACACCACCACCTAATATTATAACATCGTATTTAAGTATCTCTTTTATGTTTGCCTTTTTGGTTTCTATACACTCATATCCGGTTAATTCCTGCAACCATTGTGCATATTTTTTTGTTGCACCATATTTTGACTTATATAAAATAATCCCCTTCGCCATAAATAATTCTCCTTTTAAAGACTCTTTAGATTGTTTTCTATTTGTATAATAGTTTGAATTGTAGCCATTAACTGCTCCTGAGATACACCCTCAAACAGCTTTGTCATAATCTGTTGACTCATCTCGTCATTATTACTGCAAAATTCTCTGCAATAGTCTGTAAGCGAAATTCGTTGTTTTCTTTTGTCTTTTTCATCAGTATAAATGTTTACAAAACCTTTTTTCTCAAGCTTAATAAGAATCTGCTTAACATTTTGGTGAGAGCTTCCTAGTATATCAGCAAGCTCATTAATAGTGGGATTCTCCTTACAAAGATTAATACAGATAATAGCAAAAAATTGCTTCCAGCTTATTTCTTTTATTTTTTTATCAGCCATAGTCTGAAAACGATTTTCAAAAGCACTTAATAAGCCAAGTAGAAAATAAGAAGATTCAACACCGTTAAAATCAACATTTTGATTAGCTATTACATCTTTAATATTCATATAGCCTCCGTTATGTAATATATTACCTTATTATGGTAACATATTACATATTTTAAGTCAATATATAATTTTATCTTTTTGATAATTTTTTCAACTAAAAAAGCTACACAGTTTGTAACCGTGTAGCCTTTTGAATGTTATATTTATTACTTATCTCTTCTGCCGTTGTGTCTGTTGTTTCTTGGGCGAGATGGCTGTGGGTTATTTTCTGGAGTTAAGCCCTCAATCTCTATAAGAGCCTCTCTTCTAGAAAGATTTAATCTGCCCTTGTCGTCAATCTCAAGAACCTTTACGATGATAACATCGCCAACTGTTACAACATCCTCAACCTTATCTGTACGCTTTACATCAAGCTGAGAAATGTGGCACAAGCCCTCTTTACCTGGTGCAATCTCAACAAAAGCACCAAAGTCCATTAGTCTTGTAACCTTACCCTTATAAATTGAGCCTGGCTCTGGGTCTCTTGCGATTGTTTCAACGATAGTTAATGCACGCTTACAGTTGTCCATATCAATACCACTGATAAATACATTACCCTCTTCGCTGATGTCAATTTTAACCTCACACTCAGCCTGAATTTCTTTAATTACCTTACCACTCTTACCTATAATCTCGCTGATTTTATCAACAGGAACAAGAGTTGTAAGCATTTTAGGAGCATACTTAGATAGCTCTTCTCTTGGCTGTGGAATAGCCTTTAGCATAACCTCGTCAAGAATATAATTTCTAGCCTTATGAGTCTTAGCAAGAGCCTCTTTTACCATTTCTGGTGTTAAGCCTGAAATTTTAAGATCCATCTGAATAGCTGTGATACCCTCGTGTGTACCTGCAACCTTAAAGTCCATATCGCCAAAGAAATCTTCAAGACCCTGAATATCTACCATTGTCATCCAACGGTCACCCTCTGTGATAAGACCACAAGAAATACCTGCAACAGGTGCCTTAATAGGTACACCAGCATCCATAAGAGCAAGTGTAGAACCACAGATTGAGCCCTGTGATGTAGAACCGTTAGAAGATACAACCTCTGATACAAGTCTTAGAGCATATGGGAACTCCTCAACTGATGGAATAACAGGAACAAGTGCTCTTTCAGCCAATGCACCATGACCGATTTCTCTTCTACCAGGACCTCTGCTTGGTCTTGTTTCACCAACTGAATATGATGGGAAGTTG
The DNA here is from genome assembly GCA_036309185.1 of Acutalibacteraceae bacterium. GTDB lineage: Bacteria > Bacillota > Clostridia > Oscillospirales > Acutalibacteraceae > CAG-964. The sequence continues at coordinate 14,485 of JAXJUF010000061.1, read as the reverse complement.
TAGTGGTGCATATATCTCTTTGTTTCTTCGTCGTCAATACCGTCAAGAATCTGCTGGTCGCTTACAGGGCCAAGTGTTGCAATTGTAAGAACCTGTGTCTGACCTCTTGTAAACAAGCCTGAGCCGTGTACTCTTGGTAGCAAGCTAACCTCAGAAGAAAGTGGACGAATATCATCCATACCTCTGCCGTCAACTCTCTTCTGCTCGTCAAGTAACCAACGACGAACAACTGTCTTCTGTGACTTGTACATACACTCGTCAATCTTAGCCTCTTGCTCAGGGTAGATTTCGTCAAACTTTGCGTGTACAGCCTCATATATAGGAAGCAATCTTGCGTCTCTTACTGTTTTATCATCTGTATCAAGAGCAACCTTTAGGTCTTCCTCAACAAAGTTGAAGATACTCTCGAACATTTCGTGGTCTGGCTCGTTGCTTGGGTAGCTGAACTTTTCTTTACCGATTTCTTTCTGGATACCCTTAATAAACTCAATAATCTGCTGGTTAGCAGTATGGCCAGCCATAATACCCTCGTACATATCCTCGTCAGATACCATATCGGCACCTGCCTCAATCATAGCAATTCTGCTATCTGTTGAAGCAACAGTTACAGTCATTCTTGACTTTGCTCTTTCTTCCTGTGTTGGGTTGATAACGAACTTACCGTCAACCAAGCCTACTGAAACACCTGAAATAGGACCATTCCAAGGAATATCTGAAATAGAAAGTGCAATAGATGTACCAACCATTGCTGTAATTTCTGGTGAGCAGTCTGGGTCTACGCTCATAACTGTACATACAACAGAAACATCGTTTCTCATATCCTTAGGGAACAAAGGACGGATTGGTCTGTCGATAACTCTTGAAACAAGTACAGCCTTGTCAGAAGGTCTACCCTCTCTCTTTAGATAAGAGCCAGGAATTTTACCAACAGCATACATCTTCTCTTCAAAATCTACTGAAAGAGGGAAAAAGTCGATACCCTCTCTTGGCTTTGCAGCACCTGTTACTGCAACATTTACAACTGTTTCGCCATAGCGAACCAAGCAAGAACCGTTTGCAAGCTGTGCAATCTTACCTGTTTCTACAACCAAAGGTCTGCCTGCAAACTCTGTTTCAAAAACTCTGAAATTCTCAAACATAATCTTATTCTCCTATAAAAATTATTTTTACAGGCTTGTACCGCTTAGCAATAAAACCACAGCTTACATATAAATAAACGGTCGTTTCACTGCTAACCAAGTAGAAAACCTGCAAATGTATATAAACGCCTTTTAGGCTTTTTGTAGCTTATTAAAAATGACTTTAAGGGCAGACTGCCCTTATTTTAAGCTGTCTGCCCTGTATTAAGCAATTATTTACGGATACCTAGTCTTGCGATGATTGAACGGTATCTCTCAATGTCAACCTTAGTTAGGTAGTTAAGAAGATTTCTTCTCTGACCTACCATCTTAAGTAGACCTCTTCTTGAGTGGTGGTCCTTCTTATGAGTCTTTAGATGCTCAGTTAGGTCGTTGATTCTCTTTGTTAGAAGAGCAATCTGAACCTCTGGAGAACCTGTGTCGCCCTCGTGAGTAGCATACTCCTTGATAATTGCGTCTTTCTCTGTCTTTAGCATTATTTTCACCTCTTTTTAAATATTATGCCCATTGTATCAAACCAATCACAGTTAAAGGAAGGTGACATCCTGTTTCAGGCTTACTCCAAAAACCGTGGTTGAGGCACCTTGGCTATTATAGCACACAAAGAAACCTCCGTCAAGCATTTTTGAGCAGTGCAAACGCATTTCTGTGTTGCTATGTACAAATTTAAATTGTGCTAAATTCAGCACCATATTTCTTGTAAACCTCTGCAAGGCTTTTATTTACCTCTTCTATTGAATATTTCTTAGAAAGTCTTACAGCCTCTTCTCCCATTTTCTTGGCAAGCTGTGGATCGCTGTAAATTTTCAATAGCTTTTCAGCCATTTTCTCATAGTCGTCAAGCTCTACTAAAAAGCCGTTTACACCGTCTTCTACAATATCGCTGTTACCTCTTACTCTTGTAGCTACAATAGGCTTACCAATAGCTGACGCCTCTATAAGATTTACAGGCAAGCCCTCTCGTCTGCTTGCAGATACCGAAACATCACACATAGCAACAAGCTTGGCTATGTCTCGTCTGTAGCCCATAAACTCAACGTGATTCTCAATACCCATATCCTTAACCATCTGTCTGTATTCTGTAATCATTTTTTGATGACCTGGTAACAACAGCTTAATTGTAGGTATTTTATCCTTTAATATTTTTACAGCCTTAAAAATCATCTCCTGATTTTTTCCTGTAACCAAGTCAGCAGGGTAAATCAACATAAATTCATCATTATTAAATCCATACTCTTCTCTTAGCTGTAATTTTATTTCTGGAGTTACTGCTGAAAATTTACTTAAATCAACACCAACACCATTTACCTTTATTATCTGATCCTTAACCTTAAACTTCTTTGTAGTTGCCAAATTATAATCCTCTTGGTTGATGTTTATAAGAGTATCTGTATAATGAGCCAGCATTTTTTCTACTGGATAGAAAAACAGCCAGTTCATTTTTGGTGCTCCCTTAAAGAAATGAAAGCCATGTGCAGTATATATTACCTTTGCTCTTGACTTTGCCTGCTTTGCTGCAACTCTTGCTGCTACTGCACCCATTGGCGTATGGCAATGTATTATATCATAATCCTCTTTAATAATAAGCTCTTTAAGCTGTTTTATAGCCTGTATATTTTCCTTTTTATAAGGAGAACGCTGTAACGGTATAAAATTAAATTTATTTATAGACTTAAAATCAAAGCCGTCTTTATCAGCTGAATTATCAAAGCAAGATACATCTATAGTATGACCGTTTTCTTTTAATAAATTAATAAAATTAGTATGAAATTGCCCGATATGACTTCTTACATTTGATACAAATAATATTTTCATTAAAAATTTCTCCCTTTTTTAAAATTAAGTATTGACATTATTCAAATTTATTGTTATAATAATTTGGCAATAGCGAATGGATCATTAGCTCAGTTGGTTAGAGCAACCGGCTCATAACCGGTAGGTCCCGGGTTCGAGTCCCTGATGATCCACCAAAACCGAGTTTACTATGTAGGCTCGGTTTTTTGTTTGCTATTTTAATCAAAGCTAAAAACAAAGCATTTTTCAAGGGTATTTCTTTTTTGGGGAAATACCCTTGCTTTTATCTTCTCTTTATAATTGTTCTTCTCATTTTTCCAAACGCTCTTTTTGTCAAGTAAATCAATTTAGCTTGCCTTTTCTGCTTTGTGCATTTATCCACAAGCTTATCAAAATCTTTTTTACCCACATTACGCATAAAATAATCACGTTTTTTATTCATATGAGATCGCACTACAAGCGACGGATTATGCTGAAGAACAACCGAAATATCCAGTTTATCCACAAAAATATTTTCAGTTTCATTAAATAAAAGCTGTTTACCCTTTTCCGAGTTAATAATTACTACCGATATCCCCTTATTATCATCAATCTTTGGATTTTCGATATCTACGCCCCAATAATCAGCAAGAGTTATATCTGAAAACGGATTTTGTTTTTTAAAAGCACATTCATAGCAAGAGGGTCTTAAACAAAGATTATTTAAAAACGCCTTTGAATATGTATTCTCTCTAAAATCGCAAAAATAGTCGGTGGAGTCTTCATATACTATCTCAAGTCCATAATTTTTCCAGCCATTGCGTTTACTTCTAAAGCATATCTTTTCAATCTTTTTATTCTCTTTATTAATAGTATTTAAATATCTTTGCCATACCTGTGGTGACGGTACACCGTGGCAAATAATATCCTGTGTATACAAATTTTTGTAATCTCTTCTCAAAAAGCTCTTTAGCCCTGCTACCTGACAGGGTGTGCCACTAAATAAAACCTTACGTCCTTTATCTAAAAAGAATTTCACCTTAACAAAGCTATCTTTAATTTGGCTTTGTAAATATTTTGAAGAACGTAGCTTTTCCAGCTCAGCTTCAGTTTTAACATAAATATGGTGTACATTGTAATTTTCGTCAAAGGCTGCACCAAAAACCACACCACCCTCATCAAGAATTTGTTTTGCAAAACGTGTAAACAAGCCTCCTGATGAGCTTAATTTTCGTATTTCATCATTCTTATTAAACGCTGCATAGCTTTCAAGTATATTGTTAGTGTTGCTTTGATTTTTAACAGGACAAACCCTTTCACAAAGCTTACACTTTATACATTTGCTTTCGTTAATCACAGGATATCTAAAGCCCTCTTCGTCCTTTTCCATAACGATTGCACCGTTTTTACATATGACTGCACAGGCATAACAGCCTGTGCAGTCTTTTTTTTCACTTATCTTCAACATAATTAACCTTCTGATTTCTTACTAACAAACTTTGCAAAAATCTTTTTAACAGGTTCTCTAAATATATCCTTTTCATAATCATTCATCATAACAAAATACGCACATACTGCATAAATTAGTGTGAAAATAATAGCAGATATTAAAAACTTAACCCAACTGTCAATTATAAAAATATTATAGTTAACAAATAATCCCACCAACATCATAACTATCATAACAGGTGCCATTTTCAAAATATTCAACCAGAATAATGGAATGTTTATACCTATTTTTTTATGATAATACCAGTTCATTATAAAAATCTGACCTACAACATAACCAAAGCAGGATGCAAAGGCCGCTCCTACTATTCCATAATCACCAACCAATATCAATGTAAGTATTACATTAAACACTGCGATAATAGCATATACAGTTGAACGGAAACTATGCTTATTCTGTGCCACCAAAATACTTATTCCTGTATTTTGAATAAGTGGAACTATAAGAGGAAGCATTACAAGCAACGCAACTGCATAGGCTTCACCATACTCAGGACCAGTCCAAAGAAAAATAAATTGCTTTCCATACGCAATAAATGCTGAGGTTATAAAGGATACTACTATAAATTGTAATCTTCCCACTCTTATAAATATTTCTGTAAGCTGTTCCTTTGTAGCATTTTTTGTAACCATAGTTGTTACCTTTGGCACAAGCACACCACTTATCGTTGTAGAAATTTGAGTTATATATCCATTAAATGTAGTACCTACATTATACACCGCAACAGCTACTGTACCTATTGTTGCACCTATTATAACCTTATCTGTTGTCCAATAAAGTGTATCTACTATCTGACCTAGGAATATAAAAAATGAAAATACTAATATCTCTTTTAACATTCCAAAAGGCATATTTTTAAACTTAGGCATTATATGTAGCCTTTTATATGAATACATTATATATGTTACATTTACAAAGATACTTGCTATAGTAGAAGCAATAACCAAACCAACCGACTTAAAGCCCATATATAACACTGCTAGATTAATGCAAGGAGAAACACAGGTAAGAACTATATTCATCACTCTGTTAAAAATATATCTTTCGTGAGATATTATTATAGATGCAAATACTGAGCATGGTAAAAATACACTTGTATTAAATGTAAGCAACAGTACTAATCTCTTCATAGTGCTAAGCTCATCTGCAGTAAGTGTGTTACCATAGAAAACATCAAGATTAAGTCCAACAATTGTTCCTATTATAAAGGTTAATAAGCCAATAACCATAAAAATAACAGTAAACAAGCCTATCACTCTTTGTTCCTTATCCTTGTCATCCTCTGCTCTGTATTTTGTAATATATCTTGCCATAGTACTACCAAGTCCAAAATTAAGCAAGCCTATATATCCCATAACAGAGTTAGCTAAACTGTAGGTTCCGTATTCTGCTTGTCCAAGCATATCCAGCATAATAGGTGTATATATTAGTGGTATAATACTACCTATTACCATGTTTAAATATGAAAGCCACACACCGGCTCTCAATTGATTTACCTTAGCCATAAAATTCTCCTTAAAATTAAAAAGTCTTATTCAATGCTTTTACTACTTCTCCGGCTTTACAACTACTTTTAATACATTCCGGAATTTTCTCAGCAAGCTTTTCTTTTATATTATCTTCCTGTTCCATTATCCATATAAAAGCATCTTTTAGATCGTTTGTGGATTTCATATTGTTAATATCAATAACATAATTTTCCTCACTACCAAATAAATCTCTTGCTATACCCTTTGATTTTGTTGAATAACCAACAACTAAAGTCGGTACACCTGTGGAATACGCTGCAATGGTTGCGTGAGTTCTTGCACCGATAAAAAACTTCATATTAGAAATATAATATTTAAGCACCATACAGTTATTATCCTCCAGCACAATAACTCTATTTGTGTCCTTAAACATTTCGTACAATTTTGTAAGAGGCTTTATATCGTTATTACCTTCAGCTGTAACATGAGGGGTAAGCACTATACCCATATTGGTACTTTCAAGTATAAACTCTATAAGCTCAATATAGTTTTCTAAAATCACATTATCATCTTTACGCAAATCCAACACTAAAGGACTTAAATTAATTCCCACCATATTTCCCTTTTGAAAATTTTCAGGTAATGGTGCTTCCAGCTTTTCAAGTGTAAAAGCTGGATCTGAAAAAAGATATGTATTTTTATTCAGCTTTTTTAATATCTCATAGCTTATAGTTTCTCGTGCTGTAATTAAATCAAAGGTTGCTAAATCCTTCTTCATAATCTCAGGCATATCTCCTTCATTTACAGAACAACCCCATAGTACAGTTTTTACACCCTTTTTCTTTAACGCTGTATTAACATCGGCTAAAATGTCATAACCACCATAGCAGTAGTTATCACCTCCGATTGATACAAATATATCACCTTTTTTAGCCTTGCTGATAAGGTCGTTTCTTTTTAATTTATTAAACATATAGTCACTATGTTTCAGCTTACGATAAACTCCTGCAAGCAGTCCGGAAATTTTACCATATTCACAGCTTGTATTATCTCTTTCTACATTTATTATCTTATCTACTCCATATCTTTTGTCTCCCTGAGGATTCATAGACATTAAAGTTATATCAGTGTTAATTATCTTCTTACTGGTTCTTACAATTGCCTCACAACCATGATTAGCACTATCTAAATGATTGAAAAAATATACCATAAAATCTCTCCGTTACAACTTCTTATTTTTTAAATCACACCAAAGCCTTACCACATCGTTAATCATCTTTACAAGCCTATAACTATTAAGTCTATATGCAATTCTTATAGGTAGCTTTATTCTGTTCTCCATATATTTAACGGCAGTTTTAAATCTGTCACTCTTTAGAATTTCTTTATTCGCCCTATACTTTTCACGCTTACTTGCTAGATTATTTTTATTAAAAGTATTTATCAAGCATTTTTCATAGCTATAATAAGCTGATATATAAAAAACATTTTTTTGTTCATCATCTACATTCCAATTTGTAATATATCTTAACAGCTCGTCGTTAATATGCTTATATATTTCAAACATATCAGGGCGAAATTTATTATCAAGCGACTCTTTTTCAGAACGTACGTAGTAATATGTACATTTGTTTATAATATAAATTTGATTATCGTCACATATATCCATATATTTAAAGTTAAACAGCAAATCCTCACCAAGCGACAGTGATTTATCCATATATAATTTCTCGGATTTTATAAATCGCTTTAAATACAGCTTATTGCAAGGAGAAGCATCTAACCATTTTCCGTGTAATGTCATTATATCAGAAACATCTGTTATTATAATCTTTTCTCCACTTGTATCATATTGTATATTTTCAATAACTGTCTTCTCATAGTCCTTAACTGTAGAAAATCCACACCATACCATTTGAGCCTCTGGATATTCGTTAACAACATCTATAAAATCCTGTAAATAACATTCATTTACATAATCGTCACTGTCTACACAAACTATATATTCACCTTTTGCATTGTCAAAGCCTGTATTTCTGGCTACAGATACACCCTCATTCTTTTTGTGTATTACCTTAATTCTTTCGTCTTTTTCGGCATAGCTGTCGCAGATTTCTCCACTTTTATCAGGTGAACCGTCATCAATAAGTAACAGCTCAAAGTTTTTATATGTTTGCTGTAAAATACTTTCTATACAATAGTGCAGAACCTTCTCTACCTTATAAACAGGCACTATAACACTAATTAAAGGAGTCATAAATTAAACTCTACCTTTCCAAAAAATTAATTGCCTATCTTATATTATTATGCATTGTTTAAAAAGAAATCAAAAAAGGTTTGTTCTCCACTACTTGTACATTTATCAAAAGGCATTCTCCAGGATAGCTTATAAAAAATAGTATCCTCTGCTTCAATTAGTTTTTTATACTCTTCCTCATTAAATGGCATATTCATCATACCCTGAAGCTCCTCAATCTTAGAATTATTGTAAGGTAGGTTATCTATAAGCTCCTTAGCATGAGGAATATTCTCGTAGGTTAAATACAAAAAGTAGTCAAACAAAAAATAATCAACAAGATAATCTCTTCTTTTTAAATATTCAAAAAACAATTCCTTAACTGTATCAGCTATAACACAGCCCTTTTGACAGCCTATAAGAAAGGTTGTCCATTTATAATCAGAGACATATCCCGATTGTACAGGCTTTCTTTTACAGGTGTAAAATTCGCCTTGAAATACTGATTCAGGTATTCCATTCGGAATAAATATTGTAGCATCAATCCACAATCCACCATACTCAGAAAGCAGAGTCATTCTTAATATATCTGCAAACTGTGCGTTGATTATTTTTCCTTCTTTAAATTTCTTTACTATATAATCCGGAAGCTGTACATAATCGCTCATATTTTCCAGAGTAATCAAATTAACCGGATGTGTAGTAGATTTTTTAATATTGTCTATACACTTTTTCACTAGTGGGGGTGCAGAGTCATAGCCCTGTAGCCAGCTTATCCATATAGGTGCATTTTCGTTATAGCTTACATCACCAGTATAGCTTTTAAATCTATCCAAAACATCCCCAAGCTCTTTTTTTAATTCGTTTAAAATAATGTCGTGCTTTTTTCTATAAAAATAATTTGAAAATTTAGTACCATTAAAAAGACTGGCAAAAAAGCGTGCAAATCCAAGCCTTACGTATTTATGTGAAATATCATTAAATAAACCTTTTAAGGGTGATGTTACTCTGTTTTTTAAAATTGAACCAACTCTCATTTTATTCCCCTTTTATATACCGTATTTAAAAATATTTCTAAGCCTTGCAATTAAATTAAGACCAATTGCTGAATTGGAGGCTAAAAGGCTAATCTTTTCTAAAAAGCCAGAATCCTTTACATCTTTAAACGATATATGAAATTGACCTCTGTACTCCTTCATTCGGTTTGTGCCTATATTTTCCTTATCAGCCTCTTTATGTCTAAGTAGCTTTTGATAATGGTACAAGCACACACTACAAAATGAACGCTTAGCCTTACTGTATAAAGCTGGGTAATTATCAGAAATAAATAACAGTCTTTCTTTAACACCGTCTACCATATCAAGGTGTCTGAGTGTATAGTTACCCATTATGCTGGTTTGCCTTTGGTAATAATAATAGCATTGTCTGTGCAGATACACAATGTTATTAGCTCTGTGTAGGACACGGAATGTGAAAAATTCATCTTCGTTCAGCTTACCCTTTATAAATTCAATACCGTCAAGCAAGCTTCTTTTATAAATCTTATTCCAAACCTGTGTTCTTACCTTTACATTATCAATGGTACTTTCAATAGCCTGTTCAGAGCTCATAACCTCAAATTCATCTGACAAATCAGGTGTTGCCTCTACATCATCGTAAGCCTTTACAAAGTCAAACGCACCTATTTCAGACTTAGTTTCAAGCATTTTGCTTATAGTAACTGAAAAGGTTTTCAAATCAAGCCAATCGTCACTATCAATAAAGCTGACGTATTCTCCCGTAGCAATTTTCATACCGGCATTTCTTGCGTCAGAAAGTCCACCATTTTCTTTATGTACAACCTTTATACGATTATCCTTTTTAGCATATTCCTCGCAAAGCTGTGGAGAATTGTCAGGTGAACCATCGTCTACAAGGATAATCTCTAAATTTTTATATTCCTGATTAATTATACTGTCTACACATCGTGGTAAATAATTTTCCACGTTATAAATAGGCACTATAACACTAACTAAAGGATTACTCATATTATCACCTCATACACTGTTGCTATATATTTTACTTCTGTTTTTTATTGTTTTAGAATAGAGTATATACAACAGCTTAAATATAACCGAACAATAAATAATCAATACAGAATCAAGCTTTGTTCTTTTGCTTAGCACGCCAAGTGGCTTTGCATTTTTGTAAAGCTCTGCTACCTGTTTCTTTATGCTTTTTTGCTCAGCTTTAAATTCTTTAGCTTGTTTATTAGTTGTAATATTACGATATGTCTGTATAGCAATTCTTAGCTGTGAATGTAATGCAATTGGATAAACCTTGCTATCATCCTTAAACATATCTGTAATAATATTTCGTACCTTTAAGCCATCAAACACCTTATTATATGTAAGCCCTGCTGAGGTAGTAGCTGAGTTTGTTCTCATTATATAATTATATAATGGTTTATCCTCAAAAACAGATTTCTCTGCCCTTGCAAAAGCCATAATATTGAAAAGCAGATCCTCGTTATTCTTTAGCTCTCTTTTCATTCTTATATTATCAACTATATTTCTTCTAAACAGCTTATTCCATATACCAGGCTCTATAAGTGTTGCCTCTAATAAATCAATAACACCCTGCTGTTTATCCTGCTCTATGATTTTTCCTGTACCGTAAAAATCATACTCATTATCAGGAAATTTCAATTTATAGCCACAATGAGATATATCTGCATTATATTTGACAGCATTATTTAAAAGCAACTCGTACATAGTGTCTTCTATATAATCATCACCATCAACAAAGCCTATATAGTCGCCTGTGGCAATATCTAAGCCCCTATTTCTTGTATCTGAAACACCCGTATTTTCTTTATATATAGGTACTATTCGGCTATCTCTATCTGCATACTCCTTTATAACCTCGGCAGTATTATCGGTGGAGCCGTCGTCTACCACTATAATTTCTAAATTTTCATAGGTCTGCGAAAGCACGCTATCCAAGCAACGTGGAAGATACGGTGCAATATTATACGCAGGAATTACTATAGAAATTTTATTATCACAATTCATATTTACCCTCTCAGCTTACACACATAAAATTACAGCTTTTCAAGCATATCCTCAACAGCCTTTACAGTAATACTTTTATTAAAGCTTTTACCTCTCTCTAGTGCCTTGTCTGCATAATATTCAAGACAGCCCTCTTTAGTAAGCATTTCTTTTATACCCTCATATAACGCTTGCTCGTTATTGTCGGTTACAATACCATACTCGTTATTATATCCAAGCTGTTCCTCCATTCCTGAGCAACGTGTAGTTACAACAGGAGTACCAACTATTAAGCTTTCAGTAACAACAGTACTAAAGCCCTCTGCCTCTGATGAGCATACAAACAAATCACACGCATTAAGATATTTATATGGGTTAGTATCATATCCAAGTAAAATAAATGTATCCTGTATATTATTTTCCTTTATAATAGCCTCTAATTGACTTTTATAGTTACCCTGCCCTAAAATATATACTCTTTGCTTTATGCCCTCATCAAGCAATTTTTTATGTATTCTTGCTAGCTTATGAAAGCCCTTTCTTGGACATAGTGTACCTATACCACAGATATTAACATAATCATCATCTGTCTTTATAGGAGCCTTTTCCTTAGATTTTTCAACAATCTGATCTGTTTCGTTTGTATTATATAAAACCTCTGTGTGCTTCTTAAAATTAAGAATATCTGTAAAATCCTTTTGAACATATTCAGATACACATATTACATTATCAAAGCTGTTATAGCATTTTTCAGCCTCAGAAGCACTTCTGAATGCTGTTGCCAGATTTTCCATAGTATGCTGTTCAATATGAATCCAGCTTACAGTTTTTGTATCTTTATCATTGCAACCACTAATTATTCTTGAAGCCACACCCTCCAAATAAGCAACTGCTATATCGTATTTTTCCTTTACAAACCACTTATACAGTCTCTCTGGTGAAAAAAGCTTGAGTAGCTTTACATTACCTCTGATTATTCTTTTAAATACATATTTGTATTTTACATCAGAATTTAAAAACTGTGTATTTACTCCACCGTCAAATAACACCTGTACTGTTACATCAAATTTACTCTTATCTAGATTATTAGCTAAATTAACAAGTACCTTTTCGGCACCACCATTGCCTAAGCTAGGTATAAAAAACAATATTTTTTTCATAATTACCCTCATTTTTCGAAAACAGAATACTCATTTTATTATAACTTAAACCGACTACAATCGTCAATAAAAAAGCCTGTTCTTAAGTTTACAAAAAGAAGTACTAAAAATCACCATTAATAGGCTTTTTGAATAATCTAAAAAACAAAAAGCACATTTCAGAATTAATCACCTGTCATAATTCTGAAATGTGCTTTTATACCAATACTAAAATCCTTTATTTTTCAAATCTGCTACCAATTGAACATAAAATTCTCTTACGTCAAAGCCAGGAATATTTTCACGGTTAAGGTCTATTACATCTCCGTGTGAAATTCCACGTTTACCATTTGCAGTTAAAAATTTATAGTCATCTCCCCATTTAAACGACGGTTCGGCAACAAGACCATCGTTGGCACCACTATAGTGCTTTACAAGTGGATAGGACACATTTAACGGGAATTTTCCGTTTATAGCACTATCAAGTCTCGAACCAATACTCTGATAGTAAACGTCTGGAGAGTTTGGAACACTGCGATTAAACTCCTCACAAGCATTAGCTGTAAGGTCACTTACTGCCGACATAAAATCTGGCTTTGTATCACCCAATGCCTTTGCAGAAGAATTGTATGTATCTGCAAGCTTATTTTTCATACTTTCACTTGCTACATTAAGCAGGCTATCAACAAATAAGCAACCTCTGTGTGGTGTATTAATAGTAGTAAGTGATGCTACATAGGGTGCTGCGTTAAGAGCACTTATAGCATATCTTGAGTCAAGTCCACCCTTTGAGTGAGCTATAATATTCACTTTTTCACAGCCTGTTTTCTCAACAATATATTTTATACGCATATAAAGCTCTTCGGCACTGTCTACAACAGAAGATGCCGATTCGTGCTGACCGTAATAAATTGTTGCACCATTCTTTTCAAGCTCAGCTGGCACTCTACCCCAGTAGTTAAGTAGCTTTGAATCACGAAAAAACACACCATGCACCAACAAAACAGGATATTTTGTACGGCATATTTGCTCACTCTTACGTTTCTTATTAAGGTTAATTTTGTCTTCTTCAAATCTTACCTCTTTTGAAACTGTATTTATAATATTAATCAACATAACTACGTTTGCTATTGGCACCCAGCCACAAACAATACCCAAAACTCTTTTACTAAAACCTAACTGAACAGATGTACAGTACACTCTTATAATTCCGTTCCAGAATATAACTGCCTCTACAGCTATAGCTATCAATAAGCTTATAAGCCATTCTACAAAATTAGAAGAAGGTATGTAGAAAAATGCCTGTACTATATGATAAACCAACCCAATAATAACCGACCCGATAAATATAATAAGTAATTCAGCACCGTCAGAAGCTATTCGCAATCTTATACCGGATATTTTTATATTTGCAAATGAAGGAAAAATATTAATCACCAGCGACAAAAACGACAACACAAGAATTATGGGATAATTCCCCGTACTTTTTACATATAAAAAGCAATTAGCCGTAGCCGATATTATTATTATATTCAAAAATCGTATAATGTACTTCATAATTAATCCTCCACTACTTTTTAAATTTATATCACAAAATGTGGTAATAATTTATACACAAGGAAAAGAAAAACCATAACCTACAAGTATTTCTCTTAACCTCTTGTTTTCATCATCCGTAAGATTAAAGTACTTATTCTCTTCTTTCAAATAAATAATCCCACATTCATCATTTGCTATACAAAAATGAGAATCGTCAATAATAACTGAAATATTTTCACTAAAAGAACACGATGGCTCATCAGTATATAAATCTTTACTCTCAAATATATTTATAATTTCTTTAAGCTCACTATCTGAAATCTCTGTTAAAATATCTTTATCCCCATATTCAAATTTCGCCATACCTTTACTTTTATTATCCGTTTTTATACTCTTATCATCTGTTTTTACAGAAGAGCAACTACAAAAGCAAAACATTAAACAACACATTAAAAATATAATAATTTTTTTCATATAACTATCTCCTTTATATACAACTAAATTGGGATTTGTTGGTGTGAGCTGTCGCTCACGCTTACATTGCGTACAAATAATTTTTAATAAAACTAAAGTTTGTATTTTTAAGGGACACATATAATGTGTCGTTCTCTTACTTACTTTAATAATAGACCTTAATATATAAACTCT
>JAXJUF010000060.1:0-33963 GCA_036309185.1 Acutalibacteraceae bacterium | reverse complement strand
GTATCGGCTACGCCTCGCCTTACGGCGACCTTGACACCGTTAGATGTCCGTGCTTGTTGGAAATTAAGCCGGCTTAGAAAAGCCGGGCTTTATTCTAAAAAGTGTTCAATTTGTTATTGCAATTTAAGATTATAAAATAATCGCTAATAATCTTATTGTATAATAAATAAAGAAATCAACATCAAAAGAACAACAAAAATTTCTTGAATTATAAAGAGATTATTACTAAATACCAAATTAATGCAGTGTTTTTTTTGTGAACTAATACTTAAAGAAAATAATTATAAACAATTTCTAAAAAAATCTATAAAAAGTATTGACTTTTATAAAATATGTGGTATTATATAAGCTGTAAGTTAATTCAACATTTTGTCGAATTTAAATTACTCCTTTTTCTTTATCTAATTATATAGAACTAAATTCTATAATCATCAAAAAAAGTCTTCGCCTTGAGCGAAGATTTTTTTGATATTATAATATTAAGTTTCTTTAAACATCTTGGTATCACACTAAATTGTGTAGATGTACTATAAATAAGAATTTATTCGATTATTTAACTTTTTATTCCAGCATATGAATAAGATTAGTGATTTGGTTGATTTTACAAAGTGCATTAACTGTAATCGAAATTCTTATTGCAAAATTAAGTAAAAAATAAAAAAAATAATTAAAAAGTTATGAAATTTTACATTACAAACTTGAAAAAGAGTGAGAAGTATTGTATTATATATACATAATACTTGTAATCAAACTTACAAGAGTTTAGGAGGACATAATATGGCAACAACTTTTTCAGACAAATATTTGTCAGGCTTTGTAAGCAATGATGAGTATACAGCTATCGCTTCACAGGTAAAGGCTGCTCACGATACTCTTCATAACGGTACAGGTCTTGGTAATGACTTTATCGGCTGGCTTACATTACCTACTGATTATGATAAAGAGGAGTTTGCACGCATTAAGGCTGCTGCAGAAAAAATCAAAAAGGATACTGATGTATTTATAGTTATCGGTATCGGTGGTTCTTACCTTGGTGCTAGAGCTGCTATTGAATTTATTCACTCACAGAACTATAATGCAAAATCTAAGGATACACCTGATATCTACTATGTAGGTAACAGCATAAGCTCATCTTATCTTGCAGATATTATGGATATTTGTGAGGGTAAGGATGTATCTATTAATATGATATCTAAATCTGGTACAACTACTGAGCCAGCTATTGCTTTTAGAGTGTTCAGAGAAATGCTTGAGAAGAAATACGGCAAAGAGGGTGCTAAAGAGAGAATTTACTGCACAACAGATAAGGCTAAGGGTACACTAAAGGCTCTTGCTGACGAAGAAGGCTACGAGACATTTGTAGTACCTGATGATGTTGGTGGTCGTTTCTCTGTACTTACAGCTGTTGGTCTACTACCAATCGCAGTATCAGGTGCTGATATTGATGCTCTTATGGCTGGTGCTAAAAAAGCTCAGGACGATTTCAATAATGACGATCTTGCAACTAACGATTGCTACAAGTACGCTGCTACAAGAAATATTCTTAACAGAAAAGGTAAGAGTATTGAAATTCTAGTTAGCTACGAGCCTGCATTCACAATGATGACAGAGTGGTATAAGCAGTTGTTTGGTGAGAGTGAGGGTAAAGACAATAAGGGTCTATTCCCAGCTGGTGTTGTATTCTCAACAGACCTTCATTCAATGGGTCAGTTTATCCAAGAGGGTACAAGATCTATGTTTGAAACAGTTGTAAATATCAAAAAACCAAAGAGAGAGATTGTTCTTGATGAGATAGAGGGCAATATCGATGGACTAAACTTCCTTGCAGGCAAAACTATGGACTTTGTAAATACAAAGGCATTCGAGGGCACAGTACTTGCTCATAACGATGGTGGAGTACCTAACATTGTTCTTGATGTAGAGGAAATGACAGAGTCTGAGCTTGGATATTTAATCTACTTCTTTGAGAAGGCTTGTGCTATTAGTGGCTATTTGCTTGGTGTAAATCCATTCAATCAGCCTGGTGTAGAAAGCTACAAGAAGAATATGTTTGCTTTGCTAGGTAAGCCTGGTTACGAGTCAGAAAAGGCAGCACTAGAGGCTCGCCTAAATTAATAAATTTATAAAACCACATTTGTGGATATATAGGAGGAAAATACTATGGTAACATTATTAATCGGACGTAAAGGTTCAGGTAAAACAAAGAAGCTTATCGCACAAGCTAACGAGGCTGTTACAAAGTCAACAGGTAATGTAGTAGTTATCGAAAAGGGTGCTAAACTTACATATGATGTTACACACAAAGCAAGACTAATTGATACAGACCAATACCAGATTGTTGGCTATGATGTACTATTTGGTTTTATCAGTGGTATCTGTGCAGGTAACTATGATGTTACAGATATTTTTGTAGATTCAACATTCAAAATCTGCTCAGATGATAAAGACGAGCTAAAAACTTTTGTAAGCAAGCTAAAGGCATTGTCAGATAACGCAGAAACAAATATTACTCTTCTAATTTCTGCTGGCAAGGAAGAGCTTCCAGAGATGGACGCTGAGTTTGCAGAGGTTTAATAACTAACTAGGCTATACATTATTAATAAAATTTAAACTCCCTTTGTTAAAGCACAAAGGGAGTTTTTTATAAGCTTTTGAGGGATTTTCGAAGGGATAAAAAACAAAAAACGGCTTAAACAAGCCGTTTTTTAGTATATGGCGGAGATGGAGAGATTTGAACTCTCGCATCGGAGTTACCGACCTACTGGTGTTCGAAGCCAGACCCTTCAGCCACTTGGGTACATCTCCAAATTTTTATTAAATTTAAAAAATCACTTCTTTAAAGAAGTGATTTCTGGCGGAGAGATGGGGATTCGAACCCCAGAAGCGATTATTACCGCTTACATGATTTCCAATCATGCTCCTTCGGCCAACTCGGACATCTCTCCAAACAACACTAAATATTATATCAGAAAAAATCATAAATGTCAAATGAAAATCTATTTTATTTTTATAAGCCAGATTTTTATTTGATTATAGACAATGCAACTGCTATTTTATAATTCAATCTTTAGCAATAGCAGTTGCATATGTTGCACATAGAACAGCTTCAGCACCATTTGCGTATAATACATTTATACATTCATTCAAGGTTGAACCAGTAGTAAGAATATCATCAATTAAAAGAATAGTTTTTCCAAAAACTTTATATTGAGGATTTATTTCAAAAACACCCTCTACATTCCTTTTTCTTTCAGCCTTAGGCAGAGTGTGCTGTGCTTGATTATCTTTGGTTTTCAATAAAATAGGTTGAAAGTCAATATTTAAATTATCGCTTAAATTTTTTGCCAGTAATTGAGATTGATTATAGCCTCTTTTGCGATATCTTTTCTTAGTAAATGGTACATACGTTATTATATCAAAATATTTTTGATTTTCGCTACCTAAATAAATTGAATATTCATTAGCTATTGCTTTTTGCATAGATATAGCCAACTGTTCTGAATAATTAGGATTGTTATTAAATTTGAAATTAAGCACAGCCTTTTTATTAATACCACTATATTTAAATGGAGATATATTTCTACTTTTATATAGCACTGTTATAATGTTTTCATACTCTAATTCGCTTTTGCAATTATCACAGGCTTCGTTATTTTTAAATATAACTTCATTACAGTACGGACATCTAGCTGGAAAAAAGGCGTTTATAAGCAGACTGTACAGATTTTTAAAACTCATTTATTCTACCTCTCGAATAATAAAATCCTTTAATGCAGAATAGCGTAAGGTTTTTTTATTGTTTTCTACCATACTATAAAGGGTTTTATTGCTTCCGATAATTATAAGCATTTTTTTAGCTCTTGTTACAGCAGTGTATAGCAAATTTCTATATATTAGCTGAGGAGGATTGTTATACAGAGGAATTATAACTGCGTTAAATTCATTACCCTGACTTTTATGTACAGTAACTGCATATGCAAGCTCTAAGTCACCAGCACTTTCAACGTCATAGGTAGCAATCTTGTCATCAAAGGTTACTTGCAGAGTTGGAGGATTATTTGAAACATAGGTTAATATTCCAATATCTCCATTAAAAACACCCTCACCGTTTTCACCGTTTTCTTTATACCAAGGTATATTATAATTATTTTTATTCTGCATAACCTTATCTCCCATACGCAAAATAGTACCATTAATATTTATTTCACGCTTAAAGCTTTCTTTAGGGTTAATGCTGTTTTGTAGTAGCTTGTTTATTTCATATGTTCCAATAGCTCCCTTTCTACCAGGACAAAGTATCTGGATATCGTTAAGTGGGGAATAGCCATAGCTTTTAGGTAAACGCTCTACATATAATTCAGAAATAGTATTTGATAATGAGCTAAGACTAGAACGCCCCATAAAGAAAAAATCGGATTTTGTATCGTTTATAATAGGCTGTTCACCTTTCACTATTCTGTGTGCATTGGTTACAATCAAGCTTTGCATAGATTGTCTGAATATTTCATTTAGCTGAACTACAGGTATTTTATTAGATGCAATCAAATCTCCTAATACATTGCCTGCACCTACGCTAGGTAGCTGATCACTATCGCCTACCATAATTAACCTGCACCCCAAAGGCAGTGCCTTTAATACACTTTCAAAAAGCTGAGAATCAACCATAGAAAGCTCATCAATAACTAAAGCATCACATTCAAGCGAGTTTTTTTCATTACGAATAAAAACAGGCTGATCGTGTCTATCCCACGTAACCTCAAGTAATCTATGAATAGTTTTAGCTTCACAGCCTGTAAGCTGTGTCATTCTTTGGGCAGCTCTTCCAGTTGGTGCAGCAAGTGCTACAGTTAAGCCATTATTTTTTAATATACTTATAATCGCATTAAGTGTTGTAGTTTTACCTGTTCCTGGTCCACCTGTTAAGATAAGAATACCCTTGCTTAAAGCCATTTCTATAGCTTCTTTTTGCAAATCTGCGTATTTTATGTTGTTTTCTAGCTCTATTTTATTTATAGCTTCGTCTATATTTTCGATTTTCTCAGCAGGAAATCTCAGTGCCATTGCAATTCTTGCTGAACTGTAGCTTTCACAGCTATGCATTTCAGGTAAGAAAACAAACTCCTTTTCACGCACTATATCCAACACAAGAGAGCCTTCTGCAAGCATACTCTCAAGAGTTTCCTTTGCTTTATTTTCTTCAATTTGTAAAAATTTACAGCAGGCTGAAATAAGCTTGTCCATAGGTAAACAGGTATGACCGTTATTTTGATTATGTGTAAGAATATGAACGTAGCCTGCTCTTATTCTGCAAATATCGTCAAATTGTCTTTTTTGTTCGATAGCTATGTTATCAGCAATTTCAAACGAAATATTTAAATCTCTTTTACAAAGAGCGTAAGGATTTTCTTCAATAATTTCAAGTATCTGTTTTCCGTAGATATTCCACGCCTTTATAGCCTGCTGTGCAGTTATTCCGTATTTTGCAAGCTCTGTCATAACCTTTCTTGCACCAAAAAGCTGTTGAATTGCCTGATTCATACCTTTAGCCTTGTCAGCACTTATTCCTTTTATTTTAGTCAGCTTTTCAGGCTCATTTTCTATAATTTCAAGTGTATTCTCACCAAAATTATCAACTAGTTTTCTTGCAGTTGAAGGGCCTATACCTTTTATTGCACCCGATGACAAATATTTAAGTATTGCAGCTGTGCTAGAAGGGATAGTTCTTTCGCATACATCAAATGCAAATTGTTCACCATAGGTAGGGTGATTTTTATATGTTCCAATCAATTTAACTTCTTCACCTATATTTATAGCTGTAACTACCCCTACAGCTGTAACAACAGAATCACCACTTACAATATCAAACACAGTATATCCGTTAGCTTCATTTCTAAAAATTATATCTTCAATTTCTCCAGTAAGTTCAATTAATTGTTTATTATTTGTCATTTTTTCATAGCTCCAATTAGTAAATTTATATTTTATTAATATTGCAATATATAGTAATTTGTTTTATAATGAATAAGTTAATGGTTAAAAATTACGGTGATATTTATACATCGCCTTAAATATTAAAAGTAAAGGAATGAGTATCAATGGAATTTTACGCTAACGAGGGCAAGAAATCCTCAGTAGAGGTTAATGGTCAAAAATATATGCGTCACTCAATTAAAACTCACTTTGTAAATCAAGGAGAGGATTATATTGAAGTGTTTAAAAAATACGTTTCTCCAATTTATCAAGAGGGTGATATAGTATCTATAAGTGAAAAAATAATAGCACTATGTCAAAACAGAGTAATTAAGAGAGAAGAATTGAAAATAGGATTTTGGGCAAAGCTATTATCTAAGTTTGCTTCACATCCTGACACAGGCTACGGTGTAGGTGAAACTATCAAAATGCAGTACGCTATTCACGAAGCAGGTCTGCTAAAGGTTTTGTGGGCTAGCTTTGCAAGTGCTGTAACAAAGCTGTTTGGCAAAAAAGGTGTATTCTACGAAATTGTTGGCGAAGAAGTAAGTGGTCTTGATGGTTTCTATGATAAGGTATGGGACGAATATGGAGATATTGGTATAAAAATACCTGAAAATCCAAATGGTGTTTGTAATGAGATTAAAGAAAAGCTTGGTATTAGCTGTATCATTGTAGATGCCAATGACCTTGGACAGGAGCTTTTAGGTGCATCAGATGATTTACGTGCAGGAATACCTGATGCAGAGCTTATTAAATTTGTAAAAGATAACCCATCTGGTCAGGGTAAAGAGCTTACTCCAATCATTCTTATAAGACCTCTTGAGAATTTCGAGAAAAACGGTGATACTTTAGCACCTGGGGTTCAAGCATAATTTAAAATATAAAAATATTATATAACAATTTTTACATTTTTACAATAGAAGGAGCATACTGTGTTGTTGCAGTATGCTCCTTCTATCATATTAGGTGTTTAGTTTTATTTTTATTTGTCATCGTTTTTAAAAGCAGTTGTTCCAAGAGTGTTTAATATATAAGAAAATTTTAATAAAAACCATTCAATCAGAATAAGAGCAATATAAATAAAGAATTTGACTGATAAAGTTATTATTACCTGAAAATCATTGAGATAGTTATACATAGCAATGATATCCTTTATATATGGTACGGTTAGAATAAAATCAACACAACCAGCAATGGCAGTAACTATCATAATAATAACACATATAGAATGTAATTTTTCAGATAATGTAATAACCTCCATATATGACTTATTTCGTATTTTTCTTTCGTCGTTTGATTTCATTTTTTTACTCCCTTATTATATTTTATCATTATAGTACAGTAAAGTGTAGATATTGTCAAGGATAGAAAACATTTACAATTTTTCTTAGTGAATTAATATCTCAAATATGTTTTTCGGGGTTGTGACTTGTTATAATTTTCAGTGCTTGTATATGTTGATTTTGCACAATGCTACAAAATCGAAATAGCTGTCTTGACTTTATTTAAGTGTAATGTTAACATTAATAAAGTTAAAATGATGTAATATTTTTTCTGCTAAGCTAATATATTTTTACTATGTAAATAGTTTCAAAAATAAAATATTTGCAAAGGTATTATATGAAAAAATTGCTTAACAGTATTTAAGCATAAAAAAACGGAGGAAGAAAAATGACCTTTCAGGAAGCCTTTAACGAAATCAAAAATATTTTTATTCATTCAGATGTACACGATTGCATAGAGCATCTTGCAATGCAGGTTACAATGACAGGTGAGGGTGGAGGCACCTTTTATGTGTTGTTTGAAAACGGTAAGCTAACTATAGAGCCATATGACTATAAAGACCATGATACACTATTTATTGCTGATACATATGATTTCTTAAAAATAGCAAGAGGAGAGATGAATGCTATGGCTGCCTATACTGTAGGTAAGCTAAGAATATATGGCGATTTAGGAAAAGCGTCTGAAATACAACGCCTTGTAGGTTGGGTTCATCACTGATAAAATATATTTTATTTGAAATATCACATAAATTTAAGCCACGTTGACATAAAATCAACGTGGCTTTTCTGTGTTTTATTCGCTTAGAAGAGCGTAAATATTGCTTTTATCGTAAGCAGAATTTAGAGGATATTTACTATAAAGCGTTTCTATATTTATATCAGAATATTCAATTTCCTTTGAATAGCTATGTATTACATCAATTACATCACAGCTTGTGTATTCAGCTATATTTTTAACTACAATATATGTAGAAAGCATAAAAAGAGCCTTTTCTATAATCATATTATCATAGTAGGATTCAAGAAAATATCTGTGAGTTAAATAAATAAGCATATTTTCATAAATATCGTCAAATTTAATATTGCAATTGTTTGATAAATTTATATCATTACAGCTTTCGATGTTGTTTATAGTACTGTTAAGCAATAGCTTCCAATTCTCGTCTAAAATTTCCAATTGAGTGTAGTCAGTAATAATATTTTTAATAAGGTTATTTTTATTCTCATTATTTCTTGCCAAATCATTTCTTGTGTTTGTAAAGAGCTTTTCTATATACTCTGTTATATTATCAATCGAGCAAAGTAATTCATTGTCACTTTTTTCAGAATTACATTCAGCTTGTATGTATATGCAAAATTCAATTACACAGGCTAATCTTTCTGTGATTTTATAGCTTTTATTTTGTAATATATATATAATTAAATCTCTCGTTCTATAAAGATATTCGAGATATGGATTCTCAGGAATATTTGGATTATATTTTAATTTACTTTCACTGTCAATAAGATAAGCAGGCTCTTTTTGATTAAGAATAATTCTGCAAGCCTCTTCACAGGCTAACCCTAAACCTCTTTCGGTAATATTTTCGTAGCTGTTTATATATCGTGGGTGGTCATTACAAATTTGGCAAAGTCCGTTTTCTCCTAATTCGCAGATTATATCGCATAGGTTTTTGTCATTTAAGAAAGGACATCGGTCGTTTTCCTTTAATTTAAAGTAATGAACCTCATTTTCTGTTATAATCTCATTTTTTAGTCTATTTCCTAAATCTCCACCTGTATTCATATACTTGTTAAAGGTATTTTCGTCAATATCAATTTCCCAGCCAATACAGCAGTTGTCTTTGCATTTATCTGCTATACATTTGAAGCTATCATAATAATTAGGTTGTAGTACCATAGCTGATTCTCCTACTAATTTTTTATTACATAATACTACAATAAAATACGATAGTCAATTTTAACTAATTTTCAATATATATCAATACACTATTAACAAATTTTAATGAGTATATTTGTTGACAATGACATAAAATATTGATATAATATTGTTTAATATCAAACAGTTCTACTTTGAACTGTTTAAAATTTAGCTAAAAAAGGGGGGTATGTATGGGATTTGATATCGAACATAGTACAGAGTTTGGTCCTGTTTTAAGGTCTATAAATAATCTTCTTATGAGAGCAACTGTACAGCAGGGAAAAAAGCTTAATGTTGATAATTGCACAATTATGCATGGTTGGATTCTTGGTTATTTATGTGAGCATAAAGATGAAAACGTATATCAGCGTGATATTGAACGTGAGTTCTGTATTACCCGTTCAGCTGTAACCTCAGTAGTTAAAAATATGGAAAAATATGGTTATATTAAACGTCTAGAGGTAGAACACGATGCACGGTTAAAGCAAATTGTCATCACTGAGCTTGGAGAAGATATGCACCAAAAGCTTCTTGAAAGTGTAAAATCTCTTGATAAAGAGATTGCTAAGGATATATCAGATGAGGAATATGCTGTCTTTCTTAATGTGTGCCATAAGGTGCGAAATAATCTAAAGGATTTATTATAAGCTTTTATAAAACAATATATAAAAACAGGAGGAAAATATGTTTATTCTATTGAAAAGTGTAAGAGAATATAAATGGGTTTCGATAATAACACCTGTTTTAAAGGTTCTCGAGGTTGTAATGGAAGTAATGATTCCATATTATATGGCATATCTTATCGACTATGGTATTGATAAGGGCGATATGAAAACGGTATGGCAAGTAGGCTTGTTACTGGTTGTTTTTGCTTTGCTTTCATTATTTTTTGGTGTGGCAGGTGGTATAACCTCTGCAAAGGCATCAACAGGCTTTGCTAAAAATTTGCGTAAGGATATGTTCTATAATGTTCAGAATTTTTCTTTTTCTAATATAGATAAATTCTCAACATCAAGTATTGTAACACGATTAACTACCGATGTTACAAATATTCAAATGGCTTACCAAATGTCAATGGTAATGGCAGTGCGTGCACCTATTATGCTTGTAGTTGCTATTGTGGCTTCATTTAACATAAATTCACAGCTTGCTTGGATATATATAGGTTGTATACCTATAATAGGTATTGCAATGCTGTTCCTTATGAAAAATGCTCACCCTATATTTAACAGAGTTTTTAAAATCTATGACAAGCTTAATAATATTGTTCAGGAAAACGTAAGAGGAATAAGAGTTGTAAAATCCTTTGTAAGAGAGGATTACGAAACTAAGAAGTTCAAGGATATATCATCAGAAATTTATACTGACTTTGCAAAGGCAGAAAAGCTAATGGCAATTTCAACACCAGTAATGTCATTTTGTTCATACGGCTGTATTGTTCTTATTTCTTGGTTTGGTGCAAGAATGATAATAGCTTCAGGAAATGACCCTGCAAACGGACTTACTACAGGTCAGCTTATGAGTCTTATTACCTATGCATCATCAATACTTATAAGCCTTATGATGTTCTCTATTGTAATAGTAATGCTTACTATATCAAGAGCTTCTATGGAACGTACTGTAGAAATTCTAAAAGAAGAAAGTGATATTATAAGTCCGGAAAATCCTGTTAATAATGTATCAAACGGAAGTATTACATTCGAGAATGTAAATTTCAGCTATAAAAAAGATAGTGATAATTACTGTCTTAAGAATATTAATCTGGATATAAAATCAGGTGAAACAGTAGGTATTATTGGTGGCACAGGTTCATCAAAATCCAGCCTTGTACAGCTTATTTCAAGATTATATGATGTAAGCACAGGCTCTGTTAAGGTTGGTAATGTAGACGTAAAGGAGTATGACCTTGATACATTACGTAATGCTGTAGCTGTTGTTTTACAGAAAAATGTATTGTTTTCTGGTACAATAAAAGAAAATCTTCGTTGGGGTAACGAGAATGCAACAGACGAAGAAATAAAGCACGTATGTAAGCTTGCACAGGCTGATGAATTTATAGAATCATTCCCTAATAAATATGATACCTATATTGAACAGGGTGGTACTAATGTTTCAGGTGGACAAAAACAGAGATTATGTATAGCAAGAGCATTACTGAAAAAGCCAAAGGTTATAATTCTTGACGACTCTACAAGTGCAGTTGATACAAAAACAGATGCACTTATCCGTCAGGCATTTTTAGAGGAAATTCCTGATACTACAAAAATTATTATTGCACAACGTATTTCATCTGTACAAGATGCAGATAAGATAATAGTGATGAATAACGGTTTTATAGATGCAATAGGTACTCACGATGAGCTGTTAAAAACAAACGCTATTTATAGTGAGGTATATACTTCTCAAATGAAAGGAGCTGAGCTGTAATGCAGGCAAAGGGTAAACCAATGGCACCACCAAAGGGTGCAGGTATGCCAGGGCAGGGTATAGACCCAAAGTCGTTTAAAAGACTTGTTTCCTATATGGCTAAGCATAAAATAACTCTTATTGTAGTGGCTGTTTGTATTATACTCAGTTCTCTTACAACAGTAGTTTCATCAGTATTTTTACAGGTGCTTATTGATGATTACATTGTACCTATTCTAGGTTCACCAACCCCTGAGTTTACAGGTCTTTTAAGATTAATACTTATTATGTGTGGTGTTTTTCTTATTGGTATAATTTCAGGATATTTATATAACAGATTAATGGCTGTAATGAGTCATAAAATCCTTAAAGAAATCCGTGACGATATGTTCGAGAAAATGCAGACATTGCCAATAAAATATTTCGACACACATACACACGGCGATATAATGTCACATTATACTAACGATACAGATACACTAAGACAAATGCTTTCTCAAAGTATGCCACAGATGTTTTCATCTGTCATTACAATAGTGTCAATATTAGTTACAATGATTGTTATGAGTTGGCAGCTTACACTTGTAGTAGTTGGCTTTGTAGGATTAATGATGTTTGCTACAAAGTATGTAACAAGTAGAAGTGGAAAATATTTTTTCTCACAGCAACAGTCCTTGGGTGATGTTAATGGCTTTATTGAGGAAATGATAAACGGCCAGAAGGTTGTAAAGGTATTCTGTCACGAAGAAAAATCAAAAGAGGCTTTTGACAAGAAAAACGAAGAGCTTTGTGAAAATTCCTACAAAGCAAATAGCTTTGCAAACTCTCTTATGCCAATGATGGGTAATCTGGGATATATGCTATATGTAGTAGTAGCTATTTCAGGTGCTTTTATCGCAATAAAAACAGGAGCCTTTCAGCTGGGAACAATAGCATCATTCCTTACATTAAGCAGAACCTTTATGCACCCTATATCACAGGTTGCACAGCAGATAAATATGATTATTATGGCACTTGCAGGTGCAAAGCGTATTTTTGACCTAATGGATCAGGAGCCAGAGGTGAATAATGGCTATGTAACATTAGTACCTGCAAAAATTGAGGGAGATAAAATAACCGAATGTAAAGAACGTACAGGAGTATGGGCTTGGAAACATCCACATAGTGATGGTACATTGACATACACACCAATGCGTGGTGAGGTTGTTCTTGATAATGTAGACTTTGGCTATGTTCCAGAAAAAATGGTACTACACGATATCGAGCTTTGTGCAAAGCCAGGTCAGAAGATAGCATTTGTTGGTTCTACAGGTGCAGGTAAAACTACCATTACTAACCTTATAAATCGTTTCTACGATATAGCAGACGGAAAAATCCGTTACGATGGCATAAATATAAACAAAATAAACAAGGTTGATTTAAGACATTCTCTTGGTATTGTATTGCAGGATGTAAATCTCTTTACAGGCACAATTATGGAGAATATCAGATACGGTAATCTTAATGCTACAGATGAAGAGGTAATTGCAGCTGCAAAGCTTGCAAATGCAGATGATTTTATCAGAATGTTGCCTGATGGCTACAATACTATGATAAGTGGTGACGGTGGCAGATTATCGCAGGGACAGAAACAGCTTATTTCAATAGCACGAGCAGCTGTTGCAGATCCACCTGTTATGATACTTGACGAAGCAACATCTTCTATTGATACTCGTACAGAGGCAATAGTACAATCAGGTATGGATAAGCTAATGCACGGAAGAACTGTATTTGTAATAGCTCATAGACTTTCAACTGTTAAAAACAGTGATGTTATTATTGTACTTGAGCATGGCAGAATAATCGAGCGTGGTACACACGAAGAGCTGATTGCTCAACAGGGCAAATACTATCAATTGTATACAGGTGCTTTTGAATTAGAGTAAAATAATTCTTATAAAAGGTCCGACGAAAGTCGGGCTTTTTATGTATGTGGAATAAATAATTACACCTTATTTAATTTTATTAACAGTCTGTTTCTTGACATTTTAAATATAATGGAATATCATCTAATTCATAGAGAAGATTGTAGGTTATTTATTCTAATTTAAAGCAGAAAGGTGTGAATATATGGATTTTTTATCTTGGTTTAATCTTCCGTATCTTAATGTTGTAATTGATTTTGCACTGCTTGTTATCAGAATGTTGTTGCCGATATTGGCTGTGATTATAGTTTTTCAGTGTTTTAGCTCTATGCGAAGGCACAGAAGAGATGAAGATGCTCTTATTATGCTTGTAAATTCTACAACAGCTCAAACTACTCCAGTATTATATTGGGAAAATTCTATTGGTAGGGGTAAGGGTAATGATATTATAGTTGATGATATTACTGTTTCAAGAGACCACGCTGTTCTTTTAAGGAGAAAAGCAGGCTGGTTTATAAATGATGTAGGCTCAAAGGGTGGTACCTATGTAAATGGTAAGCCAACAGAGGGGCGTACTCCTGTAATGATAGATGATGTTATAAGCATAGGAGAAACAAGCTACATAGTAAAGCGAACAGATGATGTTATACCCGATAGTCGTTCATGGTTTTTCAGCAGGGCTAAAAATAAAGCGAGTATAAAGGCTACACACCTTATGCTGTTGATTTCTGTATTTCTTTTTTTCCTTGCAGTAGAAGCCTCACTTTGCGATGAAATTCAGAATTTTCAACCATTTGTGATATGGGGATTATTTACAACATTAAGCTGGTTGTATTATATGTTTTCAACTAAGCTATTGAAAAGAATAGGCTTTGAGCTTGAAGCACTTGCTATTTTTATGAGTGGCACAGGTGTTATGATGCTTGCAAGGCAGGTTTTTAGGCAGAGTATTGTACAGACAGTTGCTGTAGCCTGTGGTATGGTAGGATTTTGTATAATTATTAAATTTATAGAAAATCCTGATAGGGTAGAGCGTTTTAGAATACCTATGTATATTTTGGCTGTTCTATTTTTGGGAATAAATATTGTTTTTGCAAAAGTAACCTATGGTGCAGCACTTTGGCTTAATATAGGTGGAGTTTCAATCCAGCCGTCAGAATTAGTAAAGGTTATATATATTTTTATAAGTGCCTCTGCTTTAGATAAGCTTCTTACTAAAGGTAATTTGTTGCACTTTATTATATTTTCAATGGTGTGTGTAGGTGCCTTGATTATAATGAGTGACCTCGGTACAGCACTTATATTCTTCTGCACATTTTTGTTTATTGCATTTATGCGAAGTGGTGATATTAAAACAGTTATGCTTGCTATTACTGCAGCTGTAATGGGTGCTGTGTTTGTTATTTCATTCAAACCATATATCGCAGACCGTTTTAGTGCGTGGGGTAAATGCTTTGAGCTTGCCGACAGTACAGGGTATCAGCAAGCAAGAGTTTTAACATATTCTGCAAGTGGTGGCTTGTTTGGTGTAGGTGTTGGTAACGGCTACTTAAAATATGTATTTGCATCAGAAAGTGACCTTGTATTCGGATTGCTATGTGAAGAGTTAGGTTTAATTATTGCCGTGGCAATTCTTGTGTGTATTATAGGATTAGTTATTTATGCCAGAGCAATTACAACAAGAAGTCGCTCAACCTTCTATTCAATATCAGCGTGCTGTGCTGCAGGACTTATGCTTGTACAAACAGCACTTAACGTTTTCGGTGCAACAGATATTTTGCCACTTACAGGTGTAACATTACCGTTTGTTAGCCTGGGTGGTTCAAGTATGATTTCGTGCTGGTGCTTGCTTGCATTTATAAAAGCAGCAGACGAAAGAACCTATGCTGTAAAGAAAATAAAACAAAATTAAATTTTAAATACATTTTCCTTTTATGAAAGGAGGAATTGTAATTTATGAGAAAAACTCGTTCAAGAACAACCATTGTGTTGATTATTGCTTTGCTGGTAATAGTGGGTACTATTGTATTTATCGTAAGAATTGTTATGAATTCCGACCAATGGATACAGCACAGCTATAACGGACATTTAGTAGGTAATGGAGGTTTAGCCTCAGCAGGTACTATATACGACAGAAACGGTATACCTCTTGCATATTCAGAGGATAATCTGCGACTATATAATGATGATTATACAACAAGGCTTTCTACACTTCACGTTGTAGGTGATGATACCCTTAATATATCATCAGCTATTCAAAGCTCATACCGTTCAAGATTGACAGGCTTTAGCTATATATGGGGGCTTGGGTTGCCTAAATCGCTAAAGCACGGTAACGATATTACCCTCAATATAGATGCTAACGCTTGCAATTCTGCATATAATGCGTTAAGTGGCTATAATGGTGCTGTTGTTGTTTATAATTATGAGACAGGTGAAGTTATGTGCAGTGTAAGTACACCAACCTACGATCCATTAGATCCACCCGAAATAACAGAAGAAAATGAAAGTGAATATGATGGTGTTTATGTTGATAAGGTACTTGCAGGCAGATATACACCCGGCTCAATATTTAAGGTTGTAACTCTTGCTTCTGCATTGCAAAATATTAATGGTGTAGAAGATGAGATTTTTACCTGTAATGGTAGTACAATTATAGGTGGAGAAAAAATCAGCTGTATGCATACTCACGGTGAAATAACTATGAAAGACGGACTAGCACAGTCTTGTAATATAGTATTTGCTGAGCTTGCACAGCGTATAGGCAAAAATAAAATGACAGCAACTGCTGAACAGCTGGGATTTAATAGCTCATATACAATTAATAGTACAACAACTGCAAAAAGTATTTATAATGTTGCTAAGGCAAATGATAACGACCTTGCATGGTCAGGAATAGGTCAATACACCTTGGAAACTAACCCAATGCATATGGCAATTATATGTGGTGCAATTGCAAATGGTGGTTATACAGTATTACCAGACGAAATAAAGTCAGGTGCTGTGGATTTATCACTTGATAATGTAGGTGGTGTTAATCTTATGGATTCAGAGCTTGCTTCAAAGCTTGATGAATATATGAGATATGATGTAACCAGCTATTATGGTGACGGTTTATTCCCATCACTTACTGTATGTGCAAAAACAGGTACAGCTGAGGTAGGAGAGGGCAAAGAGCCTCATGCGTGGATGATTGGTTATTCACAGGATAGTGATGTACCATTGGCATTTGCTGTTGTAGTAGAAAATGGTGGCTATGGCTATAGCACAGCAGGACCAGTTGCAGTAGCTGCAATGGAAGCCTGTGCAAACACATTAAGAGCAGAAGCCTATTAATATATATAATAAAAGCGATGGAAGTTAAATCCATCGCTTTTGCTTTTAGCTTTTAGTATTTAAATACCCAATCACTTATATTATCACCCTTAACCATATAGCTTTTTTTAGCAAGCTTTGCAAGTGGGGTGTCGCTGTATGAGTCTGAGTAAAATTCTTCTATTATAGTATCCTTGGAGTATTTTTCGTAAAGTCTGTTTACCTTTTCTTCTCCGTGACAATTTTCACCTGTATATTTACCTGTTTTTGGGTCAACTCTGCTTGCCATAAGATATTTAATACCCAACATTTTGCAAGGTGTTTCAAGCAGAAATTCAGGTGAAGCTGAAATTATAAGGTCGTCCTCTCTTTGTTGCTCTTTATACCATTGTTTTATATTTTTAATTTTATCCTTCCAAAACGTCTGTATATCATTTTCTACATCACAGCAGGTTAAAAACTCATACATCTTTTCCTTGAATTCTGTTTTGGTACCTTTTTTTAATATGTAAAATTTTGTAAAGCCTGCAAACAGCTTTGGAAATTTAGTGATAATTTTAGTGTGCTTTTTTAAACAGTATAAATAAAAGTCTGCTGTACTGTCACCTCTATAAATTGTGTTGTCAAAATCATAAACATTCATAGTATTTTCTCCTGATTATTTAAGTATAAAATAAGTATAAAGAAAAAATGTCTATTTTTCAATTAATTTCTTTGAAAAATTCACATATTGTTAATTATAACAGCTTTTAAATATAGTAGAATATATATTATAACAAAATAGGAGAAATCTATGTTTGGATATTTAAAACCCTGTAAGCCGTACTTACTTGTAAAGGATTACGAGCTTTACAAAAGTGTATATTGTGGTTTGTGCAAAAAACTTTCAGAAGAATATGGTGCATTGGCTAAAATGGTTTTAAGCTATGATTGCACTTGCTATGCTTTACTTGCAATGGGATTAAACGGCAGATGTGAGGGAGTTAAGAAAAATCACTGTACCTGTAATCCTCTAAAAGAATGTTTGTATTGTGTAGGTGGTAACGATGAGCTTAGCTTAGCTTCTGCAATTACAGTTGTAACTGTTTATTATAAACTGGAAGATGATATAAAAGACAGCTCTTTTATAAAAAGTTTACCATCACGATTTTTAAAGATTTTTGCATCATCATGGCGTAAAAAATCTTTAAAGAAATATCCCGAGGTTGATAAAATTGTAAGCGAGCTTAATGATAACCAATACAAAGTAGAGCAACTCGAAAATCCAAATATAGATGAATCAGCAGAGCCTACAGCAATTATGATGAAAAAGCTTATGCTCTTATTGGCAAAAACAGATACAGAAAAGGCTGTGTTTGGTGAATTTGGATATTTTTTAGGCAAATGGGTATACCTTATGGATGCTGCTGATGATTACGAAAAGGACATAAAAAAGAACAGCTTTAATCCATTTGTGCATAATCTCAAAGAAAAACAGCTTTCACAGCAAGAACGAAGTGAATATATTAACAGAGTTTTGAACATAACAACAAGCCGTGTTGTTTCTGCGTATAATCTTATGCAGATAAAAACATTTACTGAAATTACAGATAATCTTGTAAACAGAGGTTTAGGAGAAATGCAAAAGCAAATAATCTTTGATAAATATAAGGAAAAAAGCATTAAAAGAGAGGAAAAATCTATATGAATGACCCTTACAGTGTTTTGGGAGTATCACCAAACGCTACGGATGAAGAAATCTCAAAAGCATACAAACAGCTAGCTAAAAAATATCACCCTGATAATTATATGGATAGTGATTTGCTGGATCTTGCTACTAAAAAAATGCAAGAAATTAATCAAGCATATGATGAAATTCGTAAGCAGAGAAGAGAGGGTGGCAACAGAGGTAGCAGTTACAGTAGTAGTTATAGCAGTAGCTATAATAATAGCTATGCAGGCTACGGAAGCTCCTCTGGTGGTACAAAATATTATGATGTTCGTATGATGATAAAATCAGGCAGAATAGCAGATGCTGATCAGATTTTAAGTGGAGTACCTACTTCTGACAGAAATGCTGAATGGTATTTCTTAAAAGGAACCATTCTTTACAGAAAGGGCTGGACAGAGCAAGCATATAACCATTTTAAGCAAGCGTGTGATATGGCACCCGAGAATAGCGAATATCGTGCAGCTCTTAATCAGATGAATGCAAGACAAAATGGACAATTCGGTGGCTATAATCCAAATCAACAATATTCTGTAGGTGGTTGCTCAAGCTGTGATGTTTGTACAGCACTTTGCTGTGCCAACGCCTGTTGTAACTGTATGGGTGGCGACTGTATAAGATGTTGTTAAGGTGTTTTATATGAAGAAAAAAGCATTTAATATAGCTTTAAGTGGTGTAGTATCTGCACTTGGTGTAGTAATAATGATGATAACTGCCATTATTCCCACCACAACCTATGCAATGCCTGCAATGGCAGGACTAATAGCAACAGTTATTGTTATTGAAATAAATAAAAAATATGCATTAGCCTCTTATTTTGTGGTAAGTGTTTTGTCACTTTTATTAGTACCTGATAAAGAGGCTGTTGCCTTTTATATCCTTTTTTTCGGTTATTATCCTATATATAAACAGATTATTGAGTCTAAAATAAAATTCCAATGGTTACAATGGCTGTTAAAAATTTCAGTTTTTACTGTTTCTGCTGTAATAGTTTATTACATTGCAATACTTGTTTTAGGTGTACCCACTGATGAATTTGTACTATTCGGGGTTAATCTACCATTACTATTTTTACTTGCAGGTATAGTGGTGTTTATAATCTTTGACAATGCAATGTCAGGGGTAATAGTAACATATGTAACCAAATTAAGAAAAAAGCTTTTTAATAAATGGATAAGATAAGGTGATTACTCTAAATAGATTTATGGTTGTTTATTATCCGAATATATTTTGGTATAATTATAAATTTTATTCACAAAAGATTTTTGCTCTTTTTATGTTTTATTATAAATGATTTCGAAAATACTATATTTTAAATTCTTTTTATAATGTAATTCACACCTATTTACAAATACATATATAATCAAAAGTGATGTATTTACTGTTGACAAACTCTATATTTTAAATTAAAATGATATACAGATATTTGTAAATTATATTCGCCCCCCTTAGTTAAATGGATATAATAAGCCCCTCCTAAGAATAAAGAGGAATTATCTCTTTTAGTTGAAAAGCGATATGTTATTTGTTGTTTTCTTACTAACTAAGTTTAAAAAATTGAATATGCCCTCTTAGTTCAACGGATAGAATAAGGTCCTCCTAAGAGTTAGTACGAACTACCGCTTTTAGTTAAAAAGCGAATGCTCTACTGTTATTTTGTTACCAAATAAGTTTAAAAAATTGAATATGCCCTCTTAGTTCAACGGATAGAATAAGGTCCTCCTAAGACTTAGATATCGGTTCGATTCCGGTAGAGGGTGCCAAATTTTATGCCGAAAACCTAGATTTAATCAAGGTTTTCGGCTTTTTATTCAGTTTACTAACTACAATGTAAGTGTCAATTTAAGTGTGTCTAGCTATTCTTTTTTCGTGATATTAGTAATTTTATTGTGTCATCTGCCTGATTTATAATACAAAAACATATAGACTAATTGTTGTGTTTTAATCATCAATGTAATATAATATGGAAAAATTATATTTACGGAGGTCTTATATGGTCTTATATTTTTCTGCAACAGGTAATACAGAGTTTATCGCTAGAGAGATAGCAAAACGAACAAATGATGAGTGTGTTAATCTTCTTGAGCGTATAAAATCGCAGGATTTTTCACCGATTCATTCCGAAAAACCGTTTGTTATCTGTGCTCCCGTTTATGTATGTGAAATACCACGTTTTATGACTCAATATCTAAAAAAGCTATCATTTACTGGAAGCAAAGATGTTTATTTTATTCTTACAAGTGGTGGCTATTGTGGACCTTCAGGAATTCTCCTGAAAAAGATTTTTAAAGCAAAAAAGATGATTTGTCATGGTCATGCTGAGTTTAAAATGCCTAGAAATTATGTTGCTAGTAATGATTATCCTATGCTAGAAAAGCCTGAGGTGGAAGAACGAATTACAAGCTCGTATAATCAGCTACAGCAGGTAGCAACAGATATTCTTGCCGGAAATAAGCTTACAGCAAGACACGTATTTCTGTTTGAAACTCTTATTACAGTTCCATTTAACCCAATATGGTGTAAATACAAGCTTACTGCAAAGGATTTCTATGCCGAAGAGTCTTGTATCGGTTGTGGTAAGTGCGAAAATCTGTGTCCTCTTAATAACGTTAAGCTTATAGATAAAAAACCAGTATGGAACAATCAATGTACACACTGTATGGCATGCATTAGTAATTGTCCTGTTAATGCTATTCAATATGGAAATATTACTCAAGAAAAAGAACCATACAACTTTGGTAAATATAAATATGTAGTTAAAAACCTAGAACAGCAATCAACCAAAAAGTAATGGTAGCTTTTTGATTTGAATGTACAAAAAATATAAGTAGTATAGAAGGATGTTGAGATAAACAGTAAAGAGCCACCTACAACGGGTGGCTCTTTACTATTATATCAGACTTTTAATGATGGTGATGATGTCCACAGCCTGCGTGGTTATGGTGTTCTATATGACAAGCCTGTTCTTCACAATGCTCGTTTGGTGCTTCAAGCTCAAGTGTTGTATGCACTATTCCACATTCTAGTAGCTCATCACGAACTTTATGCTTGATTTTAGCTGGTTCAGACTCTGTTACAATATGCATAGTAGCGTAATTATTCTGTCCATCTATACTCCAAATGTGTATGTGGTGAACATCAACTATGCCATCAATATTCATAATATGTTCTTTTATTTTCTTAACCTCAATGCCTTTAGGTGTTTTCTCAAGAAATAGGTCAATTGCTGATTTTAAATTTTTAATAGCATTTACAAAGATAAATACAGACACACCAATTGACATAATAGGGTCAATTAAAGCAAGGTTTGTAAAGTTCATAACAATAGCACCAACAAGCACAACTACCCAGCCAAGCACATCTTCAAGCATATGTAGATTAACTGCTTTTTGATTTAGCGAGCCTTTCTCTCGGGTAAAGAAGGCTGCACATAAATTCACACAAACACCAAAAACAGCAAAAATGATCATACCACTGTAATTGATTTCAGCAGGCTTTATAATTCTGCCAATAGCATTGTAAATTACTATAGCAGAACCAAATAGAAGAATTAAGGTTGTTATTATACTTCCTATAACAGAGTATCGTGTGTAGCCATATGTGTATTTGTCATCTGGCTGTCTTTTGCTTTTCTTTTCAAGAATATACGCTATGCCAATGCTACTTGCATCGCCAAGGTCATGTATAGCATCAGAGGCAATTGCAACGCTACCAGTAAATATGCCACCAACAAATTCAAAGATTGAAAATGCAAGGTTTAGAATAAATGCGATTAAAATGTTTTTTTCAGTTTTCATTGTAGGTTCCTCCTATTGTTCATAAAATCATTTTGTTATACAATGTATTTGTTACCGAACTCTTCGTTCAATAATATTGTATAAAAATAAATCATTATAAACAATATGCAAATTTTAGCTGTTGTACGATATTGAACAAATTACAGAAAATGTATGGAGGTTACTATGGATAGACGTCAAAGAAAAAACAAGATATATCCTTTAATATATCCAATCAGCTTTCCTTTAATGCCTTTCGGATTCGGCTCAAGGATTCAGGGGTAACTCCAAGGTAGGTTGCTATATAATGTTGCTTTACTGATTTGCATATATCTGGGTAACGCTTTTTAAAATTTATATATCGCTGAGTGGCATTTTCCACGAGAAATCCGTTTTCTCGATAAAGCTTATATCTTAACGCATTTTCCAAAAGTGTTATATACATATCCTTTAGCTGATTATTTTCATAAACAAGCTCTTTAATTTTTTTCGTTTCAAAAATCATTAGGGTTGATTCCTCTAAGGCTTCCCATGTGGCTATGCTTTCAGAGTAACCGAATAAGCCTTCGTCCATACACATAGTACCTGCTGGCACAAAGCCACGGGTGATGTCGTTGCCATCGCCATCTACATAATAAGCTCTGCAAATTCCGTTAAGTACCAAAGCGATATGATCGGTTTTTTCGCCTGCATTTTGCAAAATGCTTCCTTTTGGGATTATACGGAAAACGGAGTTGTTTACAACCTCACCAACAATTCCTCTGTCAAGCTCAAAGCCATTCTGCTTTGCCATATTCATAATCTGATTAATAAAATATTCTCTGTTCATAAGTCTCCTATATAGTTGCTGTAATATGAAATAAGGTTAATAGTCCTAATGTGTTTTAAAATTCTTTTATTCGTTGCAGTTACTCTACGGATAACTATAATACAATTTCATAATTAATTCATTGATGTATGTTAATAAATCAAAATTGGTTTAAGTCTTATTTCATTCTTAGTAAATTTACTTGAATTATATCATTTAAGAGAGTATTTTGTCTATCGCTTTTATTACTAGAAATACATTATGTAACTTGTTCTATTAATCTCGCTTACCTCAAGCCTTTCTACTAATACCTGTTTAAATGGTAAAATATGACTTTTGTCATATTCAAAACATATCTTTTTTCACTACCGACTATTTACAGGAATTGCTATAATATCATTGTAATAAAAAATAATCAACGAAGGAGAGCAAAAAATGACCGATATTATTTTAAAGACAACAGATTTAACAAAAAAATACAACAATAAGACAGTTGTTGATAACTTGAATATTGAAATTCGCAAGGGAGAAATTTTTGGCTTGCTAGGGCCAAACGGTGCTGGTAAAAGCACCACTATGAATATGATTTGTTCAATTGTACGACCTACATCAGGTGAAATTGAGCTGTTGGGTAAAAATCCTTGGAAACAGAAAAAAGAGGTTATTCATAAAATCGGCTATATTCCACAGGAGCTTGCAATTCATGGGAATCTAAAGGCATGGGAGAATGTGGAGCTGTTCACCTCTCTATATGGAATAAAAGGAAAAGAACTGAAAAAATCTATTGATAATTCCTTAGAGTATGTAGGCTTGCTAGAGCGTAGGCAGGAATTTGCAAAGAATTTTTCAGGTGGTATGAAAAGAAGATTAAATATAGCCTGTGCAATTGGTCATAATCCAGAGCTATTGATATTTGACGAGCCAACTGTAGGTATTGACCCTCAGTCAAGAAATTTTATCTTAGATAAAATTAAGGAGTCAAATGCTAAAGGTACTACCGTAATTTATACCAGCCATTATATGGAGGAGGTAGAAGCCATCTGCACAAGAATTGCAATTATGGATAACGGAAAAATCATTGCTTGTGGAACTAGTCAGGAATTAAAAAAGCTTGTTAACAATGGTGATGAAAATATCACATTGGAAGAAGTATTTTTGACACTTACAGGTAAGAAATTGAGAGATTACGCAGAATAATGGGGGATAAAGATGATTCGTTATTTGATAAAAAACAATTTCAAGCTTATGTTTCGTAACACATGGAGTGTTGTGGTTATGTTACTGGGACCAATATTGATTATAGCTGTATTGTCCAGTGCGTTTTCAGAGCTTATGCAATCCTATGAGGGCGTAGATTCATTCGCAGTAGGATACAGAATGAATGAAGCAAATAATGAAATGATTGAAGCAATCAAAATTGCAGGTGAAGAGGCTGGAATTCTTTTCTATGAATATCCCGAGGGTGAAATAAAGGATGTTGTGCAGAAGAATGAGCTTACAGGCTTTGTAGAATTTTCTAAGGATAAATACACAGTATACACTAGCACAGACTATCAAGTGGAAGGTATTACATTAGAATACTTTATGAACAAGGTGATGAATGAAGGAGTGAATGCTTCGTTA
The DNA here is from genome assembly GCA_036309185.1 of Acutalibacteraceae bacterium. GTDB lineage: Bacteria > Bacillota > Clostridia > Oscillospirales > Acutalibacteraceae > CAG-964. The sequence continues at coordinate 9,243 of JAXJUF010000060.1, read as the reverse complement.
CAGGTACATGAAAAAACAAAAATAGCACTACCAGTGGAGAAATTAGAATATATGCCTGCAATTGATTCGGTAGATTATTATGGAATAGTTTATATTGTATATTTTTGCTGGTGTGGAATGATATGTGCTACTGGTGTTCTTAGTAATGAAAAGAAGTATAGAATTACACGAAGATTTCAGGTTTCTAATATATCAGAGATACAAAATTTCTTTGGTAAATTTATTCCTATTGTATTAACCATAACAGGTGGAATGGCAATATCTACAATTATTACAGTGCTACTTTATGATATAAGCTGGGGAAAACCACTTATCTCTGCGTTTATTGTTTTTCTGATGATAGTAGCAGGCTCGGCTTTGGCTATGATGCTTTATAATATTTCAGACAATTTAGCAATTACCATTATTTTGCAATTTACAATTGTGTGGTTTTTGGGCTTCTTTGGTGGTAGCTTTGAAACCTATATGTTTTCTAGTACACCAGATTTACTCAAACAGCTGTCACCTATTTACCACGGTAACCGTGCATTAGTAGAGCTTTCTTGTATGGGTGAGAGTAGCTATGTGGCAAGTGCAATTATATATTCCTTGGCAATTACTGTAGTTTTCTCGATAATAGCTATATTTGCAGGATATATCAGAAAGAGAGGTAAAGCATGATTTCTTTAATAAAAATGAGTCTTAAGCTGCTATTGCGAAACAAAGGCTTTCTGTTTTTCTTAATAATAACTCCAATATTATCAACAGTGATTTTGGGTATAAAAATGGAACATACAGTATATAATGATAATTCGGATAAGGGTCTTGTTTTAGAATTGAAAAGTCATACAGAAAAGGCTGTATATGTGGGTGATACATCGGCATGTATTATAAAGGTATATGACGCTTCGAATTCTGAATTGTCTGAATATGTATTAGGTCAAATAGCAGAAACAGGTATGTTCTCGGTTTGTCGTGCTGATGTTAGTGGATTAACAGAGGAGGAAATAGCCGAGGCTACTCAAAATGATGCATTTAATGACAGAGCTGGAATGCTACTTTATCTTAAAGAAGAATTTGATGAGGCTGTATTAGCTGGAAATTGGGAACAAGGATTAAAGCTATATGAGGTATCAGAGGATGAACGACAGGAAATTTTTGTAATCGAGCTTACAGATTTAATCGGCAGAATAAAACAGGTTCAAAATATTACAGGCGATGATGTAGCTTTAATGCTGGAAACACTTACACAAATTGAGGACAAGCTACCAGAAAAGAAAACCGTTAATTTTGCAGGTAAAGAAGCGATGGAGCTGACAGAAAAGCAGATAAACCAAAAAACACAAATCGGCTACGCCTTTGCAATTATTACATTGGGATTTTTGTTCTGTGGAGTATGTGTAGCACATTCTGTAATTCAAGAACAGAATAATAAGGTATTCACACGAGTGCTATTAACCAAGCTAAGTAGTAGAGATTATTTTATATCAAAATTTGTGGTAACATTTATAATTAGCTTAATGCAGACCTTTATTCTTGCAATTTGCCTAATATTTATTCCTGGGTTAGACGTAGGAATAAATATTATAAGCTTCCTTTTGATAATCTTTTTACTTGGATTGATATTCAGTACATTAAGCTTTTTACTTGGAGTGCTTTTAGGTGATATTATGAGCTCCAATTATGCAGCATTTGCTATCTGGAGTATCTCAGCACTATTAGCAGGTTTATACTTCCCATTAGATGACACAACAAAGGCGTTAAAGACTCTTTCATATCTTATGCCACAAAGATGGTTTATGGATGCGTCAGAATTATTATTAATAGGTGACAAAAGTGCATATTCTATGGTATTATGTGTAACAGTGGCTTACCTAATTGCTATTATTAGCGTAGGTAGCGTAGGGCTTAAAATCAAAAGACACGAATAGAAAGGACTTTTATATGGAAGAGCGATTTAGAAATCACTACTTTGTCCTGCTTAGAATTGCATTATTACTGGTATTAGAGGTATATATCATATTATCCCAGTCCATATTGACAGGGGCATCTGTAAAGGTGCTCCTGCTTCTTGCGTTATTTATAGGAGTAGTAGCAGGAAAAGAATTAGTAGAGCAACAGTATCAGATTATATTGTTGGTAATAGCAGGAATTATATGGTTTATTATGTTGTTTTCACTAGGAAAAAGCTTTATACTGTTAGGTGTATACCTGTGCTATGAAGCTCTGACACATTTTAAACCCTCTATGCTTTGGTATATATTTCCAGTGGGTATTGCGTTTATACCTAGTGATATAGATACCTCAGTACAGTTTGTAATTGCTTCTTTAGTAGGATTTATTTATTTTCAGCATAATTTTGTAGTTGAGCCTTATCACAATCAAACAAAGGAAGATACAATTACAGAGCAAAGACTAAAGCAAGACATAAACCGTAGAGAACTTAAAATGCAGGAGGAGGTTCGTAAGAACCTGTTAATGGCAGAAAATCAGATATTAGAAGAAAGAGCAGAGCTATCACAAACTCTACACGATAAATTGGGACATAATATCAATGGCTCGGTATATCAATTAGAAGCAGTTAAGCTATTGATGGAAAAAGAACCAGAAACATCTAAAAAAATGGTTCAAGCCGTAATTGACCAGCTACGTAGTGGAATGGATGAGATTCGTCTTATTCTAAGAAAAAAACGTCCTGAAAAATACAAGCTTGCTGTATTACAGCTAGAAAAGCTATGCGATGAATGCAGAGCAAAGGGTGTTGAAACTGAATTAATAACAGATGGCGAATTAAAGGATATTCCAGAAAAATACTTGGAAGTGATTTTGGATAACGCCTATGAAGCAATATCCAATTCTATGAAATATTCAAAATGTAGCAAGATTAAAATAAGCATATATGTATTAAATAAAATGATACGTTGTAGCATAGCAGACAATGGTATTGGTTGTAAAGAAATAATTGATGGAATGGGAATTTCTGGAATGAGAAAGAGAATAAGAGAAATTAATGGTATTTTAGATTTTGAAACCGAAGCAGGCTTTACAATCAATATGCTGTTACCATTATAGAAAGGTGTGACTTTATGGATAAGATAAAGGTAATTATTGCAGATGACAGTGACTTTGTAAGAGATGGAATGAGAATTATATTGCAGGTGGATGAGGACTTTGATGTTATCGGCTGTGCAAGAAATGGTAAAGAGGCAATTGAAATAGCAAAGGAAAATGCACCAGATATTTTTTTGATGGATATACAAATGCCAGAAATGGATGGCATTGAAGCTACAAAGTATATTGTAGAAAATAATCTGGGTAAGGTTTTAATTCTTACCACATTTGATGATGATGAGCTGGTACAGAATGCACTTAAAAACGGTGCCAAAGGCTATCTGATTAAGAATCATACACCAGAGCACCTAAAGCATATGATAAAATCAGTATATAATGGCACAGGTGTAATGGAAGATACTATACTGAAAAATCTGGCAAAAAATACAGATATTAAAGCAAACGGATTTCGTGAAGAAGGATATACAGCTCGTGAAATGGATATAGTTAAGGCTGTTGCAGATGGATTGTCTAATAAAGAGATTGCAAATAAGCTTTTTATTACAGAGGGTACAGTAAAAAATTATATTACCTCTATTCTGGCAAAGGAAAATTTATCACATCGCACAGCATTGGCGGTATATTATCTGACTGGTAAAAAGCAGGGCTGATTAAAAAGTGGTTATCACACCACTTGTCAAAAAAATAAGCTATATTGTACAATGCAGAGCCTTCATAAAAAGCAATATAATAATATATAAACATTTATCTTGCTTTGTCAGAGCAAATATCTGAATATTGCATATCAAAAAAAATCAGCAGAAGTAATCAACATTACTTTTGCTGATTTTTTTATTAGCAAGTACTTTCTTAACATATGTCAATGAATTAATACTTTTTTCTGATATAATTATTATTGTTCTTAGGAGATAAATAAATCCAGTAGGAACATTAATTGCAAAATATATTCTTTACAATAGGGGAAGATACTGGTGTTTTACTACATATCTCGGAATCACACCGAAATCATTAGGTAGAATAAAACGAAGCTTGAATAATTAAAAAGGAGATAGAATTATGTTTACATTAAATAATAAAAGCTTGCCACCTTGTGCAATTGGTACTTGGGCGTGGGGAACAGGTATGAATGGTTCAAAAATGGTATTCGGCAATAATTACAGCGAAGAACAGCTTGCTGAAACCTTTGATACAGCGTATGATAAGGGCTTTGTTTTATGGGATACAGCTGAGGTCTACGGTATGGGCAATTCAGAAAAAATTCTTGGTAGGTGTATTAAAAATAAGGACAATGCTATATTGTCAACGAAATATCATCCAGATAAAAAATTTAAGCAGGGCAAGCTTGAGCAGTCTTTAAATAATAGCCTAAGCAGACTAGGCGTTGATTGCGTCGATTTATATTGGTTACATCAGCCATTCTGTTTAGAAGAAAATATAACCGAGGCAATTGTACAGCTTAAAAATGGCAAAATTAAAAGTCTTGGACTTTCAAATTGCACTCTTGCACAGGCTCAAACTGCCGACAAGCTTTTGAAGGAACATGGATTTTCATTATCAGCTGTTCAAAACCACTATAGTCTTTTATCAATATCAACTGAGCAAAACAATCTGATTAGCTGGTGTAATAAAAATGATGTGCTATATTTTGGCTATATGATTCTTGAACAGGGTGCATTAACAGGTAGCTATAGCTCAAAGCAAATGTTCCCTATGTTCTCTACAAGAAGAATGAGCTTTAGTAAGAGTAAATTTATTAAAATAGAGCCACTTCTTGATTATCAAAAAGCACTTGCTGAGAAATACTCAGTAAAACCTGCTCAAATCCCAATTGCTTGGGCAATCAGCAAAGGAATAATTCCTATAATTGGTCTTACAAAGCCTGAATATGCTTTATCCTTATCTGACGGAGTTAAAATTCAGCTTACAAATGACGAAATCAATCAGCTTGAAAGGCTAGCTAAGCAATCAGGAGTTGTGTGTAAAGGTTCTTGGGAAACAAACAGATAGTAAATTCTATTGGCTCTATAATAAACGTTGGAGTAAAGAAAAATAGAGCTTAAAAAATTAATAAAAAAGTAAGGCATATTTTGAAAAAACCTGTAAAATGAAAAGCGACGAAACTACCATTTTAGGATGTCAAAATATGCCTTACATTAATTTTAGGTAGATGGTAAAATGAAATCGAACAGTAAAAACAAAAGAAAAGTCATAGTGAAAATGGTATAATTAAAGTGTGAACAAAAATATAACCAAAGGATATTCACTATGACTTTAGAGCATTTACCCTCTACATTATATGCTGAATTATCGTAGAACAGTTGGATAGCAATTTAAATGTGCATAAAAAGTATTTCGCAGAAACTGGACAGATAGTATATGAAAAACATTGAGAAAACAACTAAAAACCTTACAAACTAGCAAAAGTATTTAAATTCATCGAACATGCAGAAAAAGAGATATTAGAGAAGAAATTATCTCCAGATGCTGTATATGGTTATGCCAAAAAGAACAATCTATTCGAAAATATGGTTTGTACTAAAATCTTATACAACTATATAGAGCTTGCTCTGGTTAAAATAAAAAATATCGATTTACCCATTAAGGGTAAAAAATTAAACGAAAATCAAGAAAAAGCAGAAAAATAGACACATATTAGGCGAAAGCATTAAAAATCGTCCTAGCATTATAAACGAGAGAAAAGAGTTTGCTCACTGGGAAATCGACACAGTTGTCGGAGTAAAAGAAAGTTCATCTGTTTTTCCAACTCTTGATGAAAGGGTGACTAGACAAAGAATCATTGTTAAAATCTCATCTCGTTCAGCTTCAGCTGTTCATGCTGGTATGGATAAAATTATTCAACAGAATGGTGATTTAGCACCTAAAATTTACCAGCGATAACGATAGTGGATTCGCCTCACTTAAAGAAAATGTGCCTTTTGCTAATATTTATTATGCTCATCCTTATTCAGCTTTAAATGACTTGTTTTCTAGATTTGTGAACAATTTGTAAACTGTCTGATTTCTTATTGCAATTATCGAAATAAGTACACCCTACAGATTTCCTGTATTCAATTTGCAAGTTAACAGAAGGTGTATATTACATGGGTTTCAATATAATAACCCTTGTATAATCACAATGGATATATTCCTCTATTTGTAAACCGTGTTTTGTAAAATCTGTATACAAATCTTTGTTTATAAACTCACGGTATGGCTTTGGCTCTAAAAGATGAATCGGCATAAACAAAAGCCGTTGAGATAGCTTACTGCTACGCTCCCATTCAGTAATGATTATTCTGCCGTCCTTCTTTGAAGCTCGTTTAGCTTCGCTTAATATCTTAGAACGAAGCTCCTCATCCATTTCGTGTAATATAAGTGACAAGAGTATTTTATCAAAGCTTTCTGATTTAAAGCTAAGCTTTGTAGCGTCCATTTGATAAAGAGTGATGTTTTTAATATTGGATTTTTTAAGCTTTTCTCTTGCTACTTTAAGCATATTTTCTGATAAATCTACTCCGACAATTTCACTTGTGGGAATCGCTTTTGAAATACCTATAGCATTTGTTGCAGTGCCTGTGCATAAATCAAGAATTTTATCGTTTTCAGATATAGCTTCAATTACTGCTTTTCTAGGGCTTCTATTATAGTTTCTAAAATAGATAACATCCAGTAAATCGTATACACTGGCAATAAACTTATAAAATATATTTGTTTTCATTTTCGCTCCTTATAGACGATGCTGATGTTTTTTAATGTAGATTACATCAGCATTGGATTAACAGATTATTTGCTGTTTTTCACTAAAGTGATTATTTTTGTAATTCTTACACCTTCTAAAGTAATATCGTCTGTTTTATTTTATATCACAATTCTAAAACACACGCAAGTAACGATTATAATTTCTGCGAACTAATAAACTCATCAATTATCCCTAAAATTTCATCTGGGCTTAACATAATCGCAAGGTGACCACCCTTTAAGTTACGCACAACCTTAGGCTCTGTCATAATGTTAATTAAAGCTTCTTTAATATCGTCTGTAAAGGTTTTGTCGTCGTCAGGCTCAATAATCAGCACTCTACCTTTTAAGTACGCAAAATCCTCTTTATGATGTGTGCCAAAGGAGCTTCTCAAATCGCCAAGCAGGGTATCCATATGCACAAAGTATTTATTTGTCATAGAGCCTTTAATCTGATTCATCAGTTCTTTAATGGCTCTCTGTGTTTCAGGTGAGTTTTTAAGGTGCTTTTTAAAGGCAAGCCCCATAATTGCAGGCAGTAAAAACATTGGGAAGTGTCCATAGAATCTCTTGTTTTTCTTCTCTTTTTCTTCGTTTATCATTTCGAAAAAACGTTTTATGCCCTCATATCTTAAATCGTTTGACAGAGAGGCTGTTGATGTAAGAATAAGACCATTTACAACATCAGGGTGACGCTTTGCGATAATCTGTGCTAAAAGTCCACCGTATGACTGTCCCCACAGATACACATTCTCGGCTTCTAGATATTTAATAAGCTCATAAATTGCGTCTGCTGTGGCTTCATTATCCTTAAAAGCTATAGGATAGTTAAACGCAATAAGAGAATACTTATCCATAAAGCTTTTAGCCATAGCAAACATTCCGTCTGCTAAGCCTGTTCCACCTGCAAGCACCAACAAGGTTACATTTACCTCTGGGTTTGGATTTTTATAATAACGGTAAGCAAACTCACAGCCGTTGATATTAGCTGTTTTAACAGGTGCAAGCTTGTTGTAATTTTCAAATTCCTTCTTCATATCTATATCAGCAAAGTTCATAAAAATATCCTCCTTAACAGTTAGTGATAACTAACCATACTTTTTGAAATTTGGTGACACACTTGTGTATCACCTTGGTTTATAGTATAATTATTTTTAAATTAAAATCAATACTTTAAACATAAATGGCACAACTATCGTATTTTGTGCCATTTTTTCGAAAAGAGGATTCGTTATGTATTTTGAGTCAGTAGAGAAGAACCGTACAAAGCTATGGATAATTAACAGCTTGCTTGATTTGCTCAAACGCAAAGAGTATGCAAGCATAACTATAAATATGATAGCAGACAACGCACAGCTCGGCAGACGAACCTTTTACAGGCATTTCAACACCAAGGATGAAGCTATGAAATATACCACTGAGCTTCTTATGAGTGAATTTGCCAGTCATATAAAAACCAACCATGCTAAAGGTTTTGAAGAAATTCTGATAGCATACTTTGAATTCTGGGAGCAATATATTGATGTTTTACTTCTGCTTAAAAAGGCACATCTGCTGTACTTTATTGAGGATAATCTTCCTGAGCTTATAATGGATGTAGCTAAGAAAATACACCATATTCCAAAGGCTATACCAGTAGAAAAGGTAGCTCAGCACTACGAGAAATACAAGTATGAATTTGCTATTAAGCTTGCTGGTCTGTGGAGAGCTACGATAATCTGGTGCGAGGAATCCCCTCGAAAATCACCACAGGAAATGGTAGAGATTATAACAAAATTCTTAAAATAAAAGATATAAAAGCAAGGCTGATGTTCTTTGATGGACTATTTTTAGCTGAGTTTTCTATGCGTATTTGAATTAACGCTTACAGTATAGCATAAATCTATCAAAAGGTTTGCTGTTTATGCCTATGAATCTTTTATACTAATACCTGTTTAAACACTAGACATCTTATTGCAATTAGGAAAATTTATAAAAAATTCATTTTAAGTATTAAGAAGCCTCACGCAGAGTGTAAAGGGTGTTTTTAGCCCAGTAAATATACATTGTATGTAGCCTTATTACATGATATAATTTAAAGTAAAGAATTTAACTATTATCTAAATATAAAATTTATAGCTTATTAAAGAAAGTAGAGGTATATTATGTTAGAAGTAGGAACAAAGGCACCTGATTTTGAATTGCCAGATCAGAATGGAGAGTTGCATAAACTAAGCGATTATACAGGAAAAAAGGTTATATTATATTTTTATCCGAAGGATAGCACAGCAGGCTGTACTAAGCAAGCGTGTGGATTTTCTGAAAGATATCCTAAGTTTACAGAAAAAGGAGCAGTTGTGCTTGGAGTCAGCAAGGATTCAGTTGCCTCACATAAGAAATTTGTAGAGAAATACGGATTGGTATTTACCCTTTTAGCAGACCCAGAGCGTAAAGTGATTGAAGCATACGATGTAT